>MNVH01000022.1 GCA_001871595.1 Candidatus Micrarchaeota archaeon CG1_02_55_22
GCGCCCAAGACGTCATAGACCACGCGTATAATCTCTTCGCAAGAAAACGCTAGCGCGAACTCACTATCTTGACCACGTCGCCCGCCTTTAGAGGCGTGTCTTTCGAGAGGCGCATCTTGGTACGGCCATCAAGCGCATACAGAAAACCTTTGGCGAGGTCGGTGTGGATTTTGGCAGCCAAATCTACCGCAGTGCCACCCTTCGGCAACAACAACGCGTGAGGCAGGACATTGCCCTTTGAATCGCACCACTTGTTCTCATCCTCGACCGGATAAACAACGATTAAGCCCAGCTTTTCAAAAACCACTTGGCGTAACAACGCGTCAACACCCGTGGAACCCCACTCCGCAACGAGCGCCTCAAGTTTTTTTACGGCGCCGTCGAGTGCTGGTGATAAGTCTTGTTTGCGGGAAATGGTTTTACCATCGTAACCGATGAGTCCCTTGGCGCTGGCGCGCTGCAACGCCACCTCTGAGTCGGCGCTAGTGGCGATTACTGGATAAGGCAAATTGTATTTGGCAATGTTTTCCTTGGCGTTGGGCAGGTCACACTTGTTGGCCGCGACGACGATTGGCTTTGATTCGGGCAGAAGGTGTTTGGCAACCTCAAGGTACTGCTTGTCGTGCCAAGCCGCAACGTTGTCGGCAACGCCCGATTTTGCAACGGCGGCCTTCAACTGCGCTTCGGTAACATTGATTCCAGTAAGCTTTGATGCAAGTTCATCAAGCGTGTGGCATCGGCCCGCATGTTTTTCCAAGAGCTTTGCGAACCACGCCTCGAGCTCTGCAACAATATCGGCTACATCCTTACCTGCAACAACGTTATCCGCATGATTTCCCTCGCTATCAGTACCGCACGAACCGTCGGACACAACTACTATCGCGTCGGCTGAAGCGACATCTGAAAGGAACTGGTTGCCCATGCCTCGGCCTGCGTGGGCGCAGGGTACGAGCCCGGCAACGTCGATGACGTTTATCGGTATGCGGCGCACGCTCTTGACGCACGAGCCGTTGAGCGGGTGGCAAATAGAATTGATTTCAGCGTGGGGGCACGGGGCGGTGACAAAGGCAACGCCCTTGTTGGGGTCGATTGTAGTGAAGGGATAATCGGCTACCGCAGCGCTGCCGCTCGTTAACGCATTAAACAGCGTGGATTTACCTTTGTTGGGCGCGCCTGCGAGTGCAATGAGCATATCAAAATACCAGCTAAAGGATTTTATGCCTACTTAAGGAATATTAAGCCACATGGAGCTCTGGACCGACAAGTACGCGCCCAAAACATTGGCTGAATGCGCGGGCAACGACGATGCGCGCGATGAGATACGCAAATGGGCGCTCGAGTGGCTGCGCGGCAAAGGAAAACCACTACTGATAGCTGGACCGCCGGGTTGCGGCAAGAGTACTATAGCCAGAGCACTGGCGAACGAGTTCAATTGGAGCGTGATTGAAGCCACGAGCTCCGACGTCCGCGACAAGAACGCGTTGCAAAAGCTCTTCGGCAAGGGCAGCGGAATGAACACGCTCTACGGCGGGCGCAGGATGTTCCTAGTGGAAGATGTGGACTCTGCTTTCGACCGCGGCGAAGTGCCACAACTCGCGCACATACTCTCGGAATCAAGCCAGCCAATCATATTGACTGCCTACAACCCGTGGGAACCCAAGATTTCAGCGGTGAGAGTCGCCTGCAAAGTCATACAACTAAAAGGAATCAACAAGACTTCAGTCAACCGCGTCCTTGCGCGCATCGCCGAAAAGGAGAACTTACCGAAAGAGCTTGCGGCAATAGCCGCCCTCGAGTGCAACGGCGACTTGCGCAGCGCGCTCATCGACATGCAGTCTGGCGCAACCGGGGAACGCGAGAGAAAGAAGGACGTGTTCCGCATCGTTTCTACTATACTAAAAGCAACTACATACAAAGACGCAGTCGGCGCAGGAGATCAAGCTGATGTCGACTACGACCTGCTCGAAAGATGGATAGAGCAGAACATCCCTGCCGAATACGAAAAGCCGGAAGAAGTAGCGGCGGCCTTCGACGCGCTCTCGCGCTCGGACGTCTTCGCCGGACGCATCAGGCGCAGGCAAGCGTGGAGCTTATACAAATACCAGCGAGCTCTAGCGCTGGCGGGAGTAGCGCTGGCAAAACACGAGCGCTACTCGAAGTTCTCGCGCTACGAATTCCCGTCATACATTAGAAAACTCTCCGCGAGCCGCGCATCCCGCGCGATGCACAAGAGAACGGTTGGAAAAGCGCGCAAGGCACTGCATTGCAGCCCGGCCGAAGCGACAGCAACGCTACGGATACTTAGCGTTGGAAAAAAACTGGCGGAATTCGCAGGCTGGGACGAAGACGAAGCGGCGTTCGCACAAAAAGCTTTCTAGCGCTCGTGCAACAACTTGTTTACGAGAAAGACGCCAACCAAGAGAACAAACACTATTGGGAGTGCTAGAGGAATCACGGATACGCCGTTACGGTACAAACCATCAAAGTACGCCCGTACCTCGTTACCTAAAGGCTGTTCAATAGAATAGTCAACGTTCCAACGCCCGTTAATCGGCCCCGACCACGACAACTTGTTACCCTCCTGAAGCGTGGGCTCTGGCGAGAGCGTCTTCTGCACCAGATATGCGTCAGGCGGCAACACGAGCTCGAGAGTGGTCAATGGTTCAAGCGGTAATATTACCTCACGCGAAGCAGTCAAATCGAAGGAGAGCACGTCGGTTCCGAAAGAATAACTCTGAATTCTCGGGCCCTGGGCTGACGACGACACCACGTGAGAAACGTCGTACTCGAGCTCTATCGACACGGTCCGGCTTCCGACGTTAAGGAGACGCTTGGCAGACAGCTTTGGGTTGACTGGCACGCCTTGCCCAGCAACATGATACTTCAAATTCTTGCTGAAACGCCGCCACTCCGTCAGCGTGTTCTGGCTGAAATAACGGTAATTATTAAATTCCTCAATTTCCGAGTCGTCATTCAACAACAAACCGTAACGCTCCTTGACGAAAGCACCACCATCCGCGTGCAGCTCGACGGTAACAAGCAAAGAAACGTCCTTAGCCGAAAACGCGACGCTTGGAAATAGAAGTAAAACTACGGCGAGAACAATTACGAAACGATTAAAGGCCATGACCTTATTCTTTCATCACGGGGGCATAAAAACAGTATGGTAGTGGTGCTTTGAGGGGCATATTCGGCGCAATCGTCCTCCTAATCCTGCTTTCAGGCGTAGTGACGCTCGAAGCCGCGGCAACACAGCAAGCGCAATCCCACGCACTCATGCAGGCGAAGCAGGCTGCGCTAATCCGAGCCAGCGAAACGACGCGCAACACCGAAGACATCTTACGCAGGACGCTAGGCAAAGCCGCGGCGCTCTATGCGGCCGGAAGGAAAGAGGAAGCAGCCGAGCTCGTGGCCGAAGCCGAATCCTTTATCGAGAAAGACGAACTCGAAATAGACGCATGGGTGGGCGTGCTCGAAGAAGGGGAAGAACAACGAATGACTAGAGAAATGCTTGACACTAATAGGCCAATAAAATGCGGAACGTGCCTCGATCTAGCAACACCAACCAAAAGCTACGACGGAAATACCGTGGCTGCAATCGCAATCGTATGGCAGGATAACACCTCGGCGCGGTTGTCACGCAACGCGCTCTCGCGAGCGCCCGTGCTTGCCAAGGCGTTTGGCTTCGGTAAACTCGCCGTCGGGTGCAGCGTTCTAGATAAGGAATGGGGGATAGCACAGACATGCGCAATAACAGAAGGGGAACTGCTTCAATAGAGCTGCTCATCGCGTTGGCGGCTTACGCAGTCGCCGCCGCAACAATAGCCGCGGCAGTATCCGCGTCTCACGGCCAGTTCCAATACTCATTCGCCGACGCAAAGAATGCGTCGTTAAAAACCGAGTCGTGCGCGCTTGCACAAACGCTTTACGCGTACGGCGTAACGACCACGACTCGCTTCGACAACACGCCAAACAACTGCAGCGTAAACGTAACGGTAGGGGGCGTAAACCTGGAATGATACTATCACTCGACGCGGCAATCGCGGCAACGATACTAGTGGCCGCCGTACTGCTTTCCGTGCAATTCTTTTCAACCCACGGCGCGGCGCTCCTGGAAGACGAGGCGCTCTTCGCACAACGCCTATCCCTCGACGCCAGGAGCAGCATCGCGCTTTACCGGAAAGGAAACGCCACCCTGACAGGACTAGGAAAAGAACCACCTAAAGGCGAGTGCGTCAGGCGGCTCAAATACGACGGCGAAATAATGTTGGTGAGTGTTTGCGCAAAGGATTCGCACTGACAATCGAGGCGCTGCTGGCCTTCTCAATACTAGCAACTGCGATTACTCTTACCGCGACGAGCGGCCCCGATTACTACTTGGACGTTGTGCTCACTGCAAACGATGCAGCAAACGTCTTGACCGAGAAATACGGCGACGGCGTTCTGGAAGACTGGACGAACATAGAGGCGGATGTTGATGCAATGTCTCGCGCCACTGGCTACTGCATGATAGTTAATGCGCGAGAGAAAAAGCACGGGCAAGAATGCGGCGGCTTGATTGTAACGACCAGCCGCAAGATGCTTGATTCGCAAGGCTTCTACGTTCTGGAAGTATCAGTAGGAACGAAAGACAACCCGATTGGCGTCCCTGAAGCAACAACTAACTCGTAATCGCCTTGCGAGAGGTTCACAGGCAAACCCGAAACATTGCGCGGCAATAGCACCGAGTAGTTGCCGCCGCCGTAATTCCAGAACAAGCTAGTACCCCGCAGAATTAGTGATGCGTTGGAAGGCAAAAACAGCCGCTGGCGGAGAACGCTGCCTGCCGAAAGAGTAGTTGAAGACTCAATGGCTGAGAAAAGCCTAGTTGATGCAAGTTCGTGGCCCACGCGGTCGGACGCGATGGCGTAGGAAGATGAAACAACTTGCAATGCGGATAAAGACACCGCTAGAAAAGCCAGTAAACCCAGAATAACGAGCAATAACTCCAGAGATACTTGGCCGCGGCTCACTTTGTCTTGCCCACTACCGCAAAAGCATCGTCGGCCTTGTCCGAGACAAGCGCACTACCCTTCTTGGCCGTTGACTGCAACTGCGTCACGAGAATGACTGCCACTGCAATGATTGCAGCTATCACGATAAGCAACTCGGCGCTGACCTGAGCGGACTCTTCACGCAACAAACTACATCCCCCCTCTAAAAAGAAAACACGGCGCTGCTTTTAAATCGCACCGGTCAAGGAGAACATCAGCAAGGCAAGCGCGGCAGTCGCGGCAAACCATACCCCGCTATTCCAACGCAACACCTTGGCGCCGTCGAACGGATCCATGGGAATCATATTGAACGCACCCAAGAAAGCATTCACATACGCACCGGTCAACGCAAGCCCGGCCAAGCCGGGGAACGCGCCGGCTGCAAAAAGAAAAATCAGGGCGAGAACAAAGTTCATTACCGGCCCGGCCAAAGCTACCTTACCGTACTTATCTCGCGAAAGCTGCTTGCCATAAATATAGACTGCGCCCGGCGCAGCAAAAACGAAACCCAACCCGATAGCCATCACTACCGCGAGAACCAAGCCAAGCGTCCACGCGCGATAACGGGCTTGCGCACCGTAACGCTTCGCTACCTGACGATGGGCAAGCTCGTGCAACACGAAGCCCGCGCCCACCGTAACTAGTATGCCGATGAAACTACCCGCAAACCCGGGCGTGACGTCAGAAAACCCGTTGATTGCAAGCGCGAACGCCAGCGAAATGGTTACAACCGAGATTAGTATGTGCGAGGCTTCGTCCCAATCCATTTTATCCCACTTCTTTAACGTCAACTACGGCGGGCGAAAAAGTGCTCGCGTACTCGGTCACTATGCCTTCCGCCTCGCGGTGATTAGGTAAAGAAATACGGATGCGCCCGCCCTTGCGGGCGTCGCTTGCAGCAAGCGCAAAACCGGACTTCATGAACGCGACTGCCTCATTACCCGAATACTGAACCGAAGGCAGGACGGCGACGACGCTGTCGCCCTTGCGCACGCCGCGCACGTGCGGGAAAGCGTAACCCGCAATGAGCGCGAACGCGAGCGCTAGTGCTTCCATATTCCAGAAATGACTCACGATGCTATCCCCTAGGCCCAGCGCCGCATTTATTGTCGCGCCAAAACCGAACAGCACCAAGGCTAGCGCTGAAAGCAAGACGAACGCGCGCAACGTAACCGAGAAGTTCACGAGTACCCTGCCTCCGCTTCACGCGACTTCTTCTGCAGCGCCGGCACGAGCGACGGGCGCAGGGCGCCTAGCGCGGTCTCAAAGTGCTTGCGGCGCACCTCATCGGCGCGGTCGTTCTCTCGCAATGCAGTCATGGCCGCCTCACGAATCAATCCTTCAAGATCGGCACCGCTATAACCGTCCGTACGGCGCGCCAAATCCTTCAAGTCAACGTCACGCGAAATCTTCATTGACGCGGTGTGCACTTTAAGAATTTCGAGTCGGGTCTTGTCGTCAGGCGTTGGAATCAAGATAATTTTATCGAAACGGCCCGGGCGAAGAAGGCCGGGGTCAATGATGTCGGCGCGGTTGGTTGCTGCAATGACAACGACGTCTTTGAGGTTTTGAATCCCATCCATTTCTGCGAGCAGAGTGTTAACCATGCTATCAAGAACGTGCGCGCCCTGATTCGCGCCTCGCGTGGGCGCAATAGCATCGATTTCGTCGAAGAAAATGATTGTCGGCGCAGCTTGACGCGCCTTGCGGAAGACCTCGCGGATGCCACGCTCGCTCTCGCCAACCCACTTGCTAATGAGTTCAGGGCCTCGCACGGTAATGAAGTTTGCTTCGGACTCAGTTGCAACCGCCTTGGCAAGCAATGTTTTTCCAGTTCCAGGCGGGCCGAACATAAGGATACCCTTTATTGGGCGTATGCCCATGCGCTTGAACGCTTCAGGCTTCTTGAGCGGCATCTCTACCGCCTCCTTGAGCTCGCGCTTGACCTCTTCAAGCCCGCCAATCTGGTCCCACTTTACATTTGGCACCTCGACGTAGACCTCGCGCAAGGCACTCGGCTGAATTTCACGCAAAGCGGCCTCAAAGTCATCCTTTGTAATCTGTATATCGTCAAGCACCTTGGCCGGAATTTCCTTATCCTGGTCAACGTCCTTTCGGTTGAGAACATTGCGAAGCTCTTTCATCGCCGCCTCCTTGCACAAGGACTGCAAGTCCGCGCCGACAAAGCCGTGCGTCCTGTTGGCGAGGTCGGTAAGAAACTGCTCACGAGCCTTGTCCTGCACATCTTTTTCAGTCACAAGCTTGTCACTCGAGCGTTCTTTAGACTTGACTGCAGCCAACTCCGCACGCGCCTTAGCCGTGAAGCTTGAAACGTCTAGAGGCATGCCCCTAGTATGGATTTGTAAAATCTCTTTTCGTGCCTCCTTGTCTGGCACGCCTATCTCGATTTCGCGGTCGAAACGCCCCGGACGACGCAGCGCGGGGTCAACGGCGTTGGGGCGGTTCGTCGCGGCGATGACAACAACTTGGCCGCGGCTCTTGAGGCCGTCCATTAGCGTGAGTAGCTGCGAAACGATGCGTTTTTCGACTTCGCCGACAACGTCCTCGCGCTTGGGTGCTATCGCGTCGACCTCGTCAATGAATACTATTGACGGCGCGTTCTCCTCGGCTTCCTGAAAAATATTGCGGAGGCGCTCTTCCGCCTCGCCGACGAACTTGCTAACAATTTCCGGGCCGTTAATCGTGATTAAATGTGCCTCGCTCTCGCTGGCAACCGCTTTAGCGAGAAGGGTTTTGCCCGTTCCGGGCGCGCCATGCAACAAGACGCCCTTGGGCGGCTCGATGCCGAGGCGTTCGAAGAGCTCCGGATGGCGGATGGGCAGCTCAATCATCTCACGAACCTTGCGGATGTCCTCCTTGAGACCCCCAATGTCCTCGTAACTGATGGTCTGAATCCGGCCCAGTTCTTTCATGGGCTCCTCGCGGAGCTCGACTATGGAATCCTCAGTAACGATGGTAAGACCAGTAGGCAAAGTCTGCGCTACCGCGAAGGGGAACGCGGTGCCAAAGACATTTACGGACAAAACGTCGCCTCGTTGGAGCGGCTTGCCGACTAGATTCTTTTTCACGTACTGTGCGAAGCCCGGCGCGTAACGAGTTGGCTGGTTGGGTGCAAGCACAATCTTCTTGGCGGGCTTTATCTCAGCTTTTTTTAGTGTGACGCGGTCGCCCAAGCCAACGCTCGAGTTCTGACGCAGGATTCCATCCATGCGGATAAGGTTGAGTCCCTCGTCGGCCGGATGTGCGGGGAGCACTATTGCGGCAGTAGTCTTCTTGCCACGGATTTCAACGACGTCGCCGGTTGTTATGCCAAGCATGCGCCGGGCAGTTGAATCCACGCGGACGACGCGCTTGCCGTAGTCTATCTGCATTGCTTCGGCGACTTTCAACGTAACTTCTTCAGTCATTTCAACCAAACTCCTTTTCAAAATAAACTTTATTTAACTAACCTTTTTCAACGCTCAAGCATTTCTTTCTGGCGCCGCTGCATGAGCGCGATGAGCTCCATCAACTCTGCGAGGTCGTCGTCCTGCATTTGCCGCAGTTTCTCGAGATAGCTCGACACCGTGTTGCGAGAGACCCCGATTTGCGCGGAAATCTCGACGTTCGAGAAACCCTTGGTGCGAAGGAAAACAAGTTCCTTTAGCACCACCGGCTTCATGCCATGCTGTTTTGTGAACGAGACGAAGACCCGCCTAACCTGCAACTCCCCCATGCACAATATTGTGCAAAATGCACGTATTTAAGCTTTATGGAAGGAGCTGCAGCAACCGTTCACTAGCCACAGCATCAAGGCCCAGCTTGAGTGCAAGCTTTTTGGCAGTCACGGTTTTCTCGGCTCCCGGCAATAGTTCGGTCCTGCCCTCAAGCGGCAACGACGAGAGCGCGGGAACGACGACGGGCCCGTATTCCCCAAGTCCTACAGCGAGGCGGAGCTCTGTGTTGCGGTGCCACTCGCGCCTACCCTTGACAACGAAACCACCCTTTGCGACGTACTCGCCTTGCGAGGTCTTCGAAAGCTGTTCTTTACGCGCGGAATACACGTCAATGACACCGTAGCCGCGTTTCCACGCGCTCGAATAACTCGCCGCTAATTGCGCGGCCTCGGCTAATTCCTGCAAAGATGCGTTGACTCCGTCCTTTAAAAGAGTGAAGGGCGCGCCCTGTATATCAGCGTGAAAGAACAAGTCTGCATTATCCATGTAACGGCTGTAAATTGCCTCGTTTTGTTTAGCGTCGCGCCCCGCGATACATAGCCGCCCGCCGCTCGTGGTAAAGTAGTGGTATTTCTCGAACCACTCGCGCTTGCGTACTTCAACAACGCGGGCTTGCGGGCGCGGGGCAGTTGGCTTGCTTGCAGACGCGGCCTTGGCTAACAGGTCCTTGCGGGCTTTGATGAGCGATTCGGCTTTATGCTTGGCAGTCTTGGCGTCCTCGAAATAACGGGCGGCGTTTTCGAAAACATTCTTCTTTACATCGAGTTTGATCTTCATTTTTTCACCGGTTTCGGCGCAGCTACTTTAACGTCCTTACTGGCCCACGCTGCTTTGGTTTCGCAAGTCGTACTCAAGCACATTCGCCACGGCCGCTTGCCCTTGCGCTTTACCAGAACGATTGGCGTCCCGCATTTCACACACGTCTTTCCAGTTGAATCGACTTTAGCCTCGTGCGGCAACGGGTAAGTATTGCGGCAGTCGGGGTAATTAGAACAACCGACGAACTGCCCATACTTAGAAGTGCGCATGACGAGCTTCCCGCCACACTTGCATGCGCCGACAACGTTGCGCTCGTGCTGAGTGATATTAAACGCCGATAAAAGACCCCGCCCGACTTCTTGTTCCTTCGACTTAAAGTTATCGAGCAGCTCGACGAGCTTGGCCTTGCCCTCGTCAATCACTTCGGAGTCGGCCTTAGTACCTTCGGTGATTTTCTCCATGTCTTCTTCAAAGTGCCGCGTGAGCTCTTCGCTGACAATGTCGGGCACGTCCTTTGCAAGAGAATCGTATACGCTCATTCCTAAAGGCGTGACAGTAATGCTCTTGCCAATCAGATAACCCCGGTCGAATAAGGTTTGCACGATGGACGCACGCGTTGCCTTGGTGCCTAACTTCTCAGTCTCGAGCTTTCGGACAATGGACGCTTCAGTGAAGCGCTTGGGCGGTTGCGTCGTCTTTTCCTCCGACCAGACTTTTTTCGCATCCACTTTCTCGCCTTCGACGAACTCTGGAATTGTAACCTCGTCGAGCTTGACGAACTTGCCGTAATACTCAAGCCACTGCTGCTCAAGCGTACGGCTACCCGTAACAGAATAGTCCTCGCTGCCCAATTTTACGTCAACGCGCATGCGCTCGCGCAAGCTCGGTGCTGCAAAACAAGCGAGGAAACGCCGAGCGATGAGGTCGTAGAGCTTTGCTTGCTGGGCGGTGAGACCGACAGGCATTACGCCGGTCGGATAGATTGCCGGATGCGCAGGGTCCGTGTTCTTGCCGTTATGCGGAGTAAAACGTTTGGCGTCGATGAGTTTCTTGGCCAGCGTCTTGTACGACGGGTTCTCGGAAATCTTCCCGAGTATCTCGGGCAAGCCCAGCTTTTCAGAAAGCTGTTGCGATGAGGTCCGAGGATAGCTGATGAAAGCGTTTTCGTACAAGTTCTGTGCGAGCTGCAGCGTCTGCGTGGGCGTAAAGCCGAACGCTGAATAAGCCTCGGTTTGCAGCGTAGTCAAATCGAAGGGGAATGGCGGCATCTGGTTGTACTTCGAACGGCGCACGCCCGTTACAACGCCGCTCTTGCCCGACTTATTTACCGCATCTTCCGCCAACGCGCCGTCGTCGAACCGTCCGTGACAATGGCCGAAAACAACGGCCTTAATATCGGCATAAACTTCCCAGTACGGTTTCGAAATAAACGTGGAAATTTCTTTCTCGCGCTTGGCCAGAACCGCCAGCGTGGGCCCTTGCACGCGGCCGACGCTCATAACCTGGAACCGCCCGGCACGGCGCATGGCACTCATCAAGGCCCTCGACACGGAGATGCCCCAAAAGTAATCCAACATGTGGCGCGTGCGGCCAGCTGCAACCATGCCCTTATCGAGCGAGGCGAGTGCGTTGTCGAACGCGGCTACGAGCTCGGGCTTGGTGAGAGTCGAGAACTTCATGCGACGGCCGTTCTTTGCTTTGCAGGCGAACTCCAAGACATTAGCACCGATAACTTCCCCTTCAACGTCGTAATCAGTCGCCAAGTAGATAGTTTGGGCGCCCTTGGCAAGGTCTTTAATGTTCTGCAAATACGCTTTCGTGTACGCCGAAGTCTTGGACATCTCGCTGGAAGGCTGCCACTCGACGTCGAAAACAGGGTAAGCCCACGACTTCTTTTTCTCCGCCAACCCGTAAAGGTGGCCTACTGCGGGCGCAACGCAGACGTTTTTGCCGCCGCGCGAGAACGAGAAAAAAGCGATGCCGCGCTTTACCTCGCGTTTCACCGACCCGTCGGCAAGCGCGAACGCTATCTTCTGGCAGCTACTAGGCTTCTCAGCAATAACGAGCGAGTGCATACAACAAACACTTTCGCCCTGCGCGCTTTAATACTTAATGGCGCTGCCCGCGTTAAAGCAAGGAGTACTTGCTGAGGTAGATTTGGACTTTAAGCAATTCCAGGAAAGGCATGATTAGAAGCGCGTTAACTATTATGCCAAAAACTGGGGCGAACGGAAGGACTGAATCCAACGCCAAGAACAAAACGGCGTTGACGATGACTAAAAAGACCGAGAGCGCGAGGAAGCTGATGACGAAGCCGGGCTTGCGAACGAGTACTTTGGCGCTGTACGCAACTGACGATTCGACGCCGCGGTTGTCAAGGACAATTGCCTGTGGTGCGAATAATACCAAGAGCGCGACTGCGAGAGCGAACGCGGCGTTTACTGCGTTGCGCACCCCGTCGCTAAAGGCGTGTGATTGGAAGAGGACGAGCTGGAAAGCGAATACCGCGAGGAAAGCAATCAAATAGACGCCGAATATTCTCAGTGTGGCGCCCTCGGTGCGCTCGAAGTCCGAGAACTTGAGCTTGCTGAAAGTCTTTTGCGCCTTGACTATCGCGTTTATGGACGCGACGGCGAAGGAAAAGAATAGTATAGCAATAATTATTGCGGCAAGCATTACACCCAGTTCAAACACGCCCGCATCAAGGCCCAAGCTGCCTAAACGAAGGAATATTCCGCCCAACGCGCCGTAATTCGGAAGCAAAAGCGCTAATGGGAACGAGATTAAGAAGGGTAGGCTGAATAGGACGACCCAGCGCGAGTTCTGGCTGAATGCGTATAGAGCGTTTGAAGCGAGTTTTCCGAAAGACATTTGACTCAACCTAGAGTGGTTGGAGAGGCAATTTAATCCTTTTCTTGGCGGCGCGAGACGGCTAGGGCGGCCAGCAACGCGGCGGCGGCGACTGCTAGCCAGTCCGACTCTGGCAAACGCTGTAACGGCGGAGTCCACCGAACGATGTT
>MNVH01000026.1 GCA_001871595.1 Candidatus Micrarchaeota archaeon CG1_02_55_22
CGAGGACATGAACATAGCAGATATGCAAGAAATCGCGAAAGAATCGGCAAAACTACTCAATGCCGGTAACCACGGCCTAATCATCACGCACGGAACCGACATACTGCACTATACTGCCGCAGCCGTAGCGCTAATGCTCAACAACCCCGCCCGACCAATCGCCCTCGTCGGAGCACAACGCTCGCCCGACCGCGCGAGCTTTGACGGCTCGATGAACCTATTGTGCGCCGCGCACTACGTCGCTAGCGACATCGGCGAAACCGCGGTAGTGATGCACGCCGACGGCAACGACGTTTATTGCCACGCCAACCCGGCGACGAAGGTGCGCAAGATGCACACCTCGCGGCGCGACGCTTTCCGAACGATAAACAGCCAACCGATAGCCCGCGTGTACCCGGACGGCAGAATCGAGGAGTTGCGCGAGAACCGGCGCGCAAACGACGACAAGGTAGTGGCCGACACGCGGTTTGAAAATAAAATCGCGCTAGTAAAACTAGTGCCGGGCCTCGACCCCGAGATACTGCAATACTATAAAGACAAGAAATACCGCGGCTTGATTATAGAAGGCTTCGGATTAGGCCATGTTCCAAACGAAACGCGCCAACCCGGCTACAACTGGGTCAAAGCAGTTAAAAAAGTGGTTGACGCCGGCATATTTGTCGGAATTACTTCACAGTGCATCAACGGCCGAGTCAACTCCAACGTGTACCGGAATCTGCGCGACCTAGCCGCTACAGGCGCAACGCATCTCGAAGACATGTTACCAGAAACCGCGTACATAAAGCTCGGCTGTGCGCTCGGGCGGTTCAAGGACGTTGACAAGGCGAAAAAGTTCATGCTAAAAAACGTTGCGGGCGAGTTCAACCCGCGGCTCACGGAATGACTAAAATGGCGAAAGGGTTCAAGTGCGGGATAGAGATACACCAACGCCTAGACACCAAAAAACTCTTCTGCGACTGCTACTACAACGACGAAAAAGGCGCGGGAAAAGGCCACGAAAGCACGGTGACACGCCGCTTGAGGGCGGTTACAGGCGAATTGGGAATAGTCGACCCTGCCGCAGAATTCGAGGAAGCCAAAGGAAAGCCTACGAAATACCTCTACAATGACGCCAACGCGTGCCTTGTTGAACTCGACGAGGAACCGCCCCACCAAATAAACCCGGACGCACTCGCAGTGGCACTCGCAATAGCCGAAGCACTCAACGCCAAGCCCGTCGACGAGATACACGTCATGCGCAAGACCGTCGTCGATGGCTCGGCAGTCGGCGGGTTCCAACGCACCGCACTAGTGGCACTCGACGGCGTGCTCAAAACCAGCAAGGGAAACGTAGCGATACCTACAATCTGCCTCGAAGAAGAGAGCGCGGGAATACTCGACAACGAAGGCAGCGTCAACGCGTACCGGCTCGACAGGCTCGGCGTGCCACTCATCGAACTAGCCACCGACGCATCGCTGAAAGACGGAGAGCACGCAGCTGAAACCGCGCGACTCATAGGTGACTTGCTGCGCGCAACCAACCGCGTACAACGCGGCATAGGCAGCATCAGGCAAGACGTCAACGTGTCAATCCAAGGTGGAAACAGAGTCGAGGTAAAAGGCGCCCAAGACCTTCAGATGCTGCCCGAACTTATTGCAAACGAAGTTCTACGACAAGAATCACTCTTGAACTTGAAAGAGAAAACGGTAAAACTAAACCCTAACGGTCACGTAAAGAGCGTGCACGCCGCGTTCAAACACACGCGTGCTCAAATGATTGCCAACGCGCTTTCCTCTGGCAAAACAGTTATGGCGACTAAACTCGACGGCTATGCCGGCGTTCTCGGCAAAGAGCTAATGCCAAACCACCGATACGGAACCGAACTCAGTGATTATGCAAAGACCGCGGCCGGCGTAAGGGGCATCATACACAGCGACGAAGACCTATCAAAATACGGAATCACCCCAAAAGAGGATGTGGCAGTCCGAGCCGAACTTTCGTGCAATAGTACTGACGCGTGGGTCGCGTGCGTGGCCGAAGAAACCGTTGCGGTCAAAGCGCTAGAAGCAGTAATCGCACGGGCTCGCGAGAAAGGCGTGCCGAAAGAAACCCGGAAAGCAAACGGGGATACTAGCAAATTCATGCGGCCCCTGCCCGGCGCAGCGCGCATGTACCCGGAAACCGACGTAAAACCAATAGTTTTAACGAAAGAACTTTTGAAACAAGCTAAAACCACTAGGCTCGAACCGCTTGAGAAGAAATCTGCCCGCTACGAAAAACTAGGGTTGCCTAAAGCGATGGCGGAAGAGATGGCCCGCGACCGGAACAACCCCTTCTTCGAAGACCTTGCAACGCCGAACAACGCCCTCCTCCTGGCTTCGACAATACTTCAGACGCTAAAGGCAATAAGGCGCGAGGGCGAAGACGTATCGCAAATCACTGAAAAAGACATCGCATTCACGATCCGAGCGTACGACGACGGAGAAATAACCAAACAAGCGGTTGCAGAAATCCTCAGGCAACGCGCGAAAGGAAAACCCGCGGCCAAAACGGCGACCGAACTGACACGCATTCGCGGGAAAGAGCTCGAAGAATTGCTGGCAAAAGCAGGCGATTTGGCCCAATTAATGCGTGAAAACCGGCTCCGCGTAGACGGCGAAGAAGCCGCCCGGCTCTTTGCTTCACACAAACGTAAATAAAACAAGGGAGAGAAAAGATAGCTATGGAAATGGAAGAAAGCCCCTTAAGCCAAATGGGCCCAATACTCGATAAAGTCAAATCACTATTACCAGTGCTCGTTGTTTTGGCCGTACTAGTCATTGCGGCGTTCTGGTACCTGAGCTTGCCAAAACCCGGAACGGTGAATGTAACCGTGAAACAAATTGATGGCGAAAGCATCAACGGGGTCTTGGTAACACTCACAAACGCGCAAGGCAACGAAGCCGTACCCCCCCAAATCACGTTAAACGGCGGCAGAGCAACATTCGCCAACGTTCCAGGCGGCGCGGATTACACCGTCATGGCCCAGCCGCTACCCGGCTATACTGATCCTGCGCCCCAGATCATCACCCTTGCTTCAGGCGCGTCTGAAACAGCAATCTTAGAACTCGGAAAGAATGCACCAAACATAAAACTCGCGCTGGATGCAGAAAGCCAAAAAGCAATCGGTGCGCTGACCGCCAACTGCGTACAGCCAATCATAGTCAAAATAAGCAATGCAGGCACGGATGCGTATCAAGCCGAGCTCGTTACTGGCCCCAACGACAAGCAAGCCGAAATCGTGCTCGACCAAACCTCGAAAGACGTGCTTTCTGGCGAAGAAGTCGCAGTAACTGGAAAAATATTAGTAGGCGGAGTGGTCGACGAGTACTCGGAGAACGCGTACGAGAAACAAATGAGCATTCGAATCAAAGGCACAGCTGGACCGGACACCAACATTCCAGTAGACTTGAAAATTACTTCGACAACCAAGCTCGAACTCGATACCACCACTATTTCGGTAAGCCAACGCGAGCCGTACACCCAATTCATCAACCTCCAAAATACCGGTGCAAAACCGATCACAAACCTTGGTTTTAAGCTCCAGCTCGACCCACAACTTACCAACCTTTGCGGCGAGGATGGCGGCGGGTGCATCACGCTGGAATGGCCGGCCGGAAGCAACGGGCAGCGAGTTGACACGCTGTTTCAAAGTGACACGATGCAGGTAGGCATAAAGATAAACCCGCCTTCAAGCACGGGCAAGTACCTGGCGCATTTACTATTTACTGCAACGTGCCTGAACAACCCGGGAAAAGACGTCACCATACAGCTCGACGTACCTGAACCTCAAGCTTAGACTCTTTCCGGCAAAGGTTTTTCAAGCCGGCAACCGTTATTCTGCGTATGACGTACCTCGAAGATTTGCTTAAAAGGGCCAAGAGCGAAAGCGCAGGCAAAAAACGAGCAGAATACACCGCAGTCACAGAAACACGCGAAACGCCCACCTCGCAAGT
Source organism: Candidatus Micrarchaeota archaeon CG1_02_55_22 (assembly GCA_001871595.1). Lineage (GTDB taxonomy): Archaea > Micrarchaeota > Micrarchaeia > Norongarragalinales > UBA97 > UBA97. The sequence goes on from MNVH01000026.1 coordinate 3,976, forward strand.
AAAAACCGAAGAGAAAATGCTTATAGACCAGTACGGGGACGTCAAAATCTACAAGGTGCGGGGCGACCCCCTCCTGCTATACGAAGTTCCGACGCCCCAGTATAAGGGCGAAGAAAAAGCTTTGATAGACATAATTCTAGACATCTCAGCCAACACGATAAACGTCAACGAAGCGCTGTTTCAAACACAAGCCGAGAAACGCGCGCGATACTTCCACAAAGTAATGGAATTGATTGACACCACGCCCGAACTAAAAATTCCTGCACACTCCAAGGAATTCTACGCCAACGCAGTGGTACGAGAAATCGTGGGTTTCGGGCTAATAGACCCGCTCATAGCAGACGACGCCCTAGAGGAAATAATGGTCATCGGCGTAAACAAACCAACCTACATCTTCCACCGCAAGCACCAAATGATGCGAACCAACATTACGTTCTATGCGGACAAGGATATCACCGACCTCATAGACCGCATTGCCCGAAACGTCGGCAGACACATTGACAACCAATCACCCCTCCTCGACGCACGCTTACCCGATGGAACCAGAGTAAACGCGACAATACGCCCAATAAGCCTCAACGGCAGCACTATTACCCTTAGAAAGTTCCGCAGCGACCCGATGAGCATCATCGACCTAATAAACAACAACACGCTAGACTACGAAGCCGCGGCATTCCTATGGATGGTAGTAGAGGGATACGGTGCCCTCCCCGCAAACATGATAATAGCAGGCGGAACTGCCAGCGGAAAGACGACGACGTTAAACGCACTAATAGAATTCGTACCGAATTTCGAACGAATAATTTCAATCGAAGACACCGCCGAACTCCAGTTGCCTTACGATCACTGGATTCGCTTTGAAGTACGCCCACCCGGACTAGAAGGCCTTGGCGAAATAACTTCAGACATGCTCCTTAAAAACGCACTCCGCATGCGCCCCGACCGCATCGTCGTCGGCGAAATACGCGCCGAAGAAGGCTATACCCTATTTAGTGCTATGAACACCGGCCATCGCGGCGCGATGGGAACACTGCATTCGAACAACGCTCACGAAACTTTAATCCGGCTCACCAACCCGCCAATGCAAGTGCCAAGGATAATGCTTTCAGCTCTAAACTTTATAGTGATGCAGCAACGCACCTACGACCGGCGTAAAGGACTAATCAGGCGCGTCACAGAAATCGCTGAAATGGTACCAATAGAAGACGATAAACTGCCCGAGGTACAAGTGCTCTACAAATGGGACCCAGTAAAAGACGACCTTGAAAATACGGGAACCCCATCCCATTACTTCCAATCCTTGGCACAATACACCGGCCAACCGCTCGAAGCGATAAACAACGAACTCAAGGAACGCGCACGCGTACTAAAGGAACTCAACGAAAAAGGCCTACGGGAACTGGATGAAATATGCACGGTGACCCAGAACTACTCCCTCAAAAAAATGGGAAAATTCTAGGGGCGCTTCTAAATGAAGAAAAACACTTTCGAACGCCTCCGTGAACTAAGAAGCGATGATGACGGCCCTAAAGACCAAGCAGAAAAGAAAAAAGAAAGACAAGAAATTGGGTCACTAATAACAAAGATAAGAGAAAAAACCCGAACCGAAGAAGTCACCGAAGAAAGAACTAGAAATATACAAAGAGCCCTCGCGGAAACTCCGGAAACCATACGCCGGCCCCAAATCAAGAACCGTAACGGAATCCAAATAATAGGAAACATTTACGCGGCCTTCCGGCGCCCCCTGAACAAGACATCAGAATTCTTTTCGCGGCTGCCGCTCGCCAGCGAACTAGAATCAAACCTCCGCGCATCAGGCCTCCACCTGGACGTAGAATCGTACCTAGCAATAACCAGCACGGTTGCGTTCATCGCGGCAATAATGGTGGCTACAGTATTCTCTGCTTTAGGTCTCAGCACAGTGCAAACCGGAATAGACGCAATCCAGAGCGTTTCCATAGGCTTGGTAATGGGAATACTCACCTTCTTCATGGCCGGAATACTCCTAGTGATGTACCCAGGACTCAAAGCGAGCGATCGCGCGGCAGAAATAGACCGCGAGCTGCCCTTCGCACTAAGACAAATGGCCACTCAAATGAAAGCGGGAGTAAGCTTTCAAAAAGCCATGGCATCTGTTGCAAACTCAAACTATGGCCCGCTCAGCGCAGAGTTCAACCGAGCTATAGCTGACATGAACGCGGGCAAGCCGACGGAACGCTCACTGGTCGACCTTACTGAAAGAACCAAATCCAAAGGACTCAGGCAAGCCATACTTCAAATTGTTAGGTCGCTCAAGACTGGCGGGGCAATGTCTGACATAATAGCCGCAATAGCCAGTGACGTCGCGTTCGAGACCAGAATGAAAATACGCGACTTCACAGAACAACTCAACATAATCAGCGTAGTCTTCACAATGGTCGCAATCGTCGCCCCAGTAGTGATAACAATACTAGCCGCCATTACTCAGCTACCCTTACTGGGCGGTTCGCTCAACGAAGGAATAGTCGTAGTCGCATTTAGCGCAATAATAATGGTGAACGGGGTAATACTCCTATTCATAAAACGCATCGAGCCAATAACATGAAAAAAGGCATTCTCAACGGAAAGTATGAGCAACTCGAGCGCTACTACCGCGGAGCAGGAATACGAATAAAATTCCAACATTTCGTTGTGCTGCTCTGCATTCTTGCTATACTAAGCGCGATTGCCAGCTACTATTTAGCACTCCTAATACCCACCTCCGGGGACCAGGATCCAACCACTATAGTGGTAGTGACGTTCATATCCATACTGAGCTTGATACTAGCAATACCGTTCAGCCTACGTAACCAGCGCCTCGACGCGGTGGAAGACAATCTTCCAGACGCACTAAAACACATGGCAATCGTACTGAAAGCAGGCGGAACCATAGAAAGCGCCATAAAAGAAGCTTCAACCACAGATTACGGCCCATTAAGCAACATACTCGCCAGCGCGCTAGAACAAATAAAAAAGGGGCGCGAATTCGAAGAGGTCTTGAACGACGTAGCACTCGAATCGGGCTCGCGCCTATTCGAAAGGATAGCGGGAATAATTAGCGACGCCAAGAAGGCGGGCGCAGGGCTGTCCGACACCATGTCCGCCATAGCCGACGACGCGCGAGAAATCAACAGAATCAAACGCGAACGCGTATCCCGTACGACAATGCCGGTAATCTTCCTTTACGCGTCGATACTAGCGTTATCGCCATTCATATTCGGGTTCACGATGACCATTGTCACGTTCATCGGAAGTGGAATAACCTGCGCCCTCCCCGGCGCGCCCCCACTACGGCTAGGTGTACTTAACGGAATCATCGTCACGTTCATGGCGATAGAGGCCATAATAGTAACACTCGCAATAGGAATCATTCGCGATGGAAAAATGCTCAAGTATATTGTTAGAATCCCAATAATGATCCTTATAACCCTCGCCGTGTACGAATTCGGCAAGAGGTTCGGATTATTCATAATCGGAGGCGGTGGAACTTGCGGCTGAAAGGACAAACAGCAGTTGAATACCTTCTACTAGTGGGTACCTCGGTACTTTTAGTGGGAATCGTAGCATGGTTCATAAAAACTAGGGTGTTAAGTAGTTGAAGATGTTCGCGCGCGAAGAATCCGCGCAAGGTGGTTTCGAGTACCTTCTTTTGATAGGCGCAGCCATCCTCCTCGTAGTCCTAGTATTAACCGTCGTCAGAAACCAAATTTTTACACCGGTGACAAATTCGAGCGCGACAAACGCAACATCTATACAAAGCCACATCCAGAACCTCACCTGATAAAAATGAAGATAATTCACAAGGACGAAGCCTTGCCAGTAATAAAACTTAAACCCGAGTCGCTAGAAGACCTTTGGTACCTCTCAAAACTAATAAAAAAGAACGACGCGGTCGAAGGCCGTTCGGAAAGGCGTTTCAAGGTATCCGGAGCCAGCCGTGACTCTGGTGAAAAAAAGCCAGTCAACTTAAGAATCAAAACGGAAACCGTAGAGTTCGCCGAATCTTCAAACAAGCTTCGCATTACAGGCACAATAGAAGCGGGAACTCCGGAAGAGTACGCCCCTAAGGGCGACTTCCACACGCTCGACGTTGAACCCCACAAACCAATAAAGATATTCAAGAAACTCTCGGCAGGCGAAAAGAAGACTCTTCAAGACGCGCTTCAACACTCAACGCACGTCAAGGCGCTCGTTCTGCTCATGGACGAGCGTAAGGCGCTGGCCGCGCTCATACAAACCCGTGGAACCAAGATGCTCTTTGAAAAGGAGAGCACCGCCAGCAAACGCAACGTCAAAGAATTCGAGGCCAACCGCACCAAGTTCTATAAAGAACTGGCCGACGCGCTCGAAATGAGTGAAGCAGAAGCAATAATAGTGGCCGGTCCCGGCTTTGAGAAAAACTCGTTCCAAACGTACCTGAAGGAAAAACACGCCAAACTAATGGCTAAGACCACGTTCGATTACGTATCCAGCGCCGAAAAAAGCGCGCTCAAAGAACTACTGGCAAAAGGAGCAGTAGCAAAAGCCATAGGAAACCGAAAACAAGCCGAGGAACTAGCCGCACTCGAACAATTGAAGGCAAGCGTGGCCAAGAACGACGGCAACTCGGTATACGGACCGGCGGAAGTAGAACACGCACTGGCCGCACACGCGGTCGAAAGGCTACTGATAACCGACGAACTACTCCGAAGCGAAGAGAGCCAGCACATAATGGAGCTTGCCGAGCTCGACGCGGTGCCAGTTCTAGCATTCAACTCCGACGGCGAAGCCGGCGCCGAGTTCTCGGCGTTCGGCGTGGCAGCGTTCCTGCGCTTCAAGATGCGGTAACCGCCAATCTAACAAGTCACGTTTACAACTGCAACAACGGAAGACGCACGAGTAATATTGAAACGCGCCCACCCCGTACCACGCAAAATACCAACGGATCGGTTGTCGTAAACGTTGCGCGCGTACGAGACATCAGTAGAATTTGCCAGAATAGTGTAATTGAACTGGTACGTATAACTCCCTGCACAAGAGGACACCGTGACCGAGGATATATTCAGGCCAGTGTAATTAACCGTAACACGAGAATCGGACAATAAGCTGCTCAAATTATTGAAATAATTGGTGGCGTTGCTATGAACGCTCGCGTTGACGATGGATGGATTTGCACCGCCACAACCACACCCGCCATAAGCCGAATCAAACAACGCGTCGGCGAAAGCAGCCGTGTAAGAATAGTTAGCATCAACCACCCGGTCGGACACCCGCCTAGCATCCAAAACAGTAATTGCAGAATCTTGCGCGGAAGAAATTACAAACTGGGCCCCAACAGCTAGAACCAGCAAAAGCACTACCAAGCCACCTATAAGCAACGATGCAAACCCCTTCTTCAAGAGCCCACCCACGCCGCCTTATACAATCCGGAACCAGAATCCTGGGTCGAAAGTAAAGTACCATTAGAACCTGAAACGGATACTACACAAACCGATTGATTCGTACAACCGGCAAGCGACGGGTACTGCCATAATTCACCCTGCAGCCAACGACCACTCGACGGACGTGACTCAGTAATGCTGAAACCAGTAGACGTCTGAAAGTTGCCTGTGGTGAATGAAACGTTGTTGCGGTACTTTAATACAAGATAATCGCGTGCCAGCTCAGAATGCAATGCCTCGGCACGATCCGCTGCACCCCACTGCGAATGCACCAACAATACTGAATAAGCCGTAAAGAGTATTGTTACCGCAATGAGGCCGTCAATGGTCAAAATGAGAGCGCGCTTCACCTGCAGACTCGAACCTCCAAAGTACAATATCCGGGAGCATCAGTACACGGCGAGAACCGTTTAGACACGAGCATGTTTCCGTAGCCGTCACAGGAAAAACCAGTGCAATTACCAGAACCATTAGAATACTGGTAACAAAAGTTCCGCGTTGTCAAGTAGTAATAGGACGCGCCCTGGTAAATGGCCTGCACTGCCGCATCCGGGTCATTGCTGTACAAAGATCCTGACTGATACAACTGACGTTGAAAAGACTCGGACAACTGGAGAGTGACGCCAATGGCCAACATGAGCAAAGCCATGCCCACAATAAGATCACTGCTTAGAAGCTGGCCCTTCAAACGCAACGCCCCCTCGAGAAAGACACGCGATACGAATTCTCATAAAAACAAACCCAATCCCCGGCGGTATCATTACAGAAAGATACTAAACTCCCATTCATAATGCAAGAACCATACTCGGTGACGCTAACCCCGCCCATGGATACATTGAGCAGGGAAGCATTGTCCGCCGTCAAGTTTACTGCAGCACCACTACTACCAGCAAGCACGCACGGCATGCGAAAAGAAATATTGGCTTTTGAAACACAGGCCTCGTTGGCCACACCAACTATTGAAGCTGAAAGCGCCCGTCCCGCAGCATACTGGTTAGCTTCCGACAAATCGCCGTAAAAGACGTTCACATAGTTAGTGAACCACAAAACTAGCACTATAAACAAGGAAAACACTAGGAACAGCTCTACTGAAATCTGTGCCCTAGTCATCTTCAGATTAGCCCGACGTCATTTAACTCTATTGCGTTAGAACACCAAAGACAACGCCGCAGTTGAAAGGCCGAAATAATACAACAAAGTCGGAACCAGCAGCGCACCAGTACCGTAAGCGGGACGCAACCCCGAAATACTAATGGACAGCCCAATACATGCAGCCACGGCCGCCGCAAACACCGCCGGGCCACCGCCAGACAAATACAATGCTAACACCAAAGCCCCAAGAACGACGCCGTTAAACAACGGCCCGGACAAACGCGACAAAACAGCAACCACGCGGCGCGCACAAAGCCATACCAAAACACAAGCCGCGAAAAAAGACGCTAAAAACGCCGCGGCTAAAACCCACATAAACGCCGCGGATTCCGGCGCCGAAACTTGCACCGCAACCGCTGCCGCTGAACGCGCACGACCAATAAAGAATACCGCCGCAAAATCAAAAAATAATTTCGACGCGGCCACCGCGGACGCAAGCGAAAGGAAAGTCTCACGAGAAGACGCTAAAAACAAGAAAGCTATACCCGCAATAACTGCTGGCGACACCGCGGGGAACAACCCGGAAACAAAACCCAAAACCACGCCCAAAGCGACTGGCAAAGGCGCAGGCAACTTGAGCCTCGGCTCCCGCCACTCCGCACTAAAGCCATTAGGAACTGAAAGAAACAGCGCAGGAACACCAAACAATCCCACTAGCAGAGGAAACAACGGCTCCTTCAAACCATTAAGCACCAAGAAACCGAGCACGCCGGCAAAAACAAAAGCCACTAAACCAAGAGCCGCTCGATAAACAGATCGCTCGCCAACAAAAAAGATTAACACCAAGCCCGCAACCGCCCAACCAAGCCAAGGCGAAAGTACGGAATAAACGAAAGGCATGATCGCGCCATAGAACGGAACCAGAAAGAAAGAGAAGATTATGGCGAGGCCAGCGCTTGAAAGCATGTTTGAAGCGGCAGCCACCCCCTCGCCGGCAAGCGCCATCCGATGCGCCGGCAAAACACTAACACCCTGCGAATCGGAGGGAACAGCGAAAAATACGGCCGGAAGAACCTCGAACGCAAGCCTGCTGGCGGCAAACGCGGCAACAAAAACTGCAAGCTCGGGCCCCGAAAACAACCCGGCTAGAAATGGAAGAACGGAATTAACGTGCAAAAAAGGTACAAGACCAGACACGCCTGCTGAAGCGCCTAAAAACAAGGCCAAAAACGGATTCAACGCCCCACCGAATCCGAGTCAAGCAACTGCAACCGGCCATTCCTCACCACGCCGACAAAACGCAAGGCTTCGCCCGACCGAAACAGTGCTGATGGCGTGATTGGTAAACGTGACACGACCTCGGGCGAAACAAACACCTTAAAACAACGAGCGGAACACGCCTCAACAATAATAGAAGAATTATCATACTCATACCCGCGAACAACGCCGCGGACGCTAACGAGATTTCCTGCCTCGAACGACAAGTCTTCCGCTAAAACTTCCCGCGGCCCCCAAGCGCTCAGGAAGAAGGCAAATGCGGCTAGGCCCGCAACCGAAAGGAAGACACACACCGGAAGCAACTGCTTCAATCACATTCACCCGACAGAAACACAGTATTTATGATAAACGGCTTGCACGCACTCGGTCGAAGTGTCAACTGAAAGCGAGGGATTGAAAACTCCGGCGACTGCGGACAACATCGACCGCCGGAGAACCGTGTCCCCCGAATACAAAGAACCATTCAAATAAATCGAGGGCGTGAAAGTATAGTTCGCACTTAAATCTACATAATCAATCGAAGTCAAACGCAAGGACGCGTTTTGTATAACGAATGACTGCGCACCGACACGGGCTGCGGCAAGCGCTGAAGAAACCTCGGCGTCTCCGAGCACGGGCAATACTACGCCGACAATAATAGACAATAGAACTGACAACGCGAGCAGATACTCCCCACTAGCTTGACCGCGCGGCATCAAACAACCCTCGTGCAATTAACGAGAACCGACGACCCGTTGTGATAAACCGTCAAATCAAACCAACCTGTGGACGCGCTGTAAGGCGGACAAGAAGCGTTGAAGAAAACAGCAGAGTTCTTGAGCGGACGGCTATTAACACGGCCCAACAAAGAAGGATCGGGATCGCATTGAAGCGTTTCAGTGCTAGCGTTAACAATAAAACACAAGCTAGCCGCCGGAATAAAGACCTGCCCGCGTACAATCGACCCGTTACCTGACAAATATACTAAATCAATAAACGAACCCACCGAATCCAAAGCAGCCTTTGAGAGAGCTGCGTTGTTCAAGGACTCGGCGTCACGCAACTGGGCTTCCGCAGTCGTCAACAGCACCGCGGCCAGAGCAAACAATAGGGATAAGACAAGAAAGAACTCGACACTTACCTGACCCCTAACAACCATGGCAACACACCGGCAGCGGATGCCGCAAAACCCGCCACTAGAATAGGCGCGAACGGCAGCGTCCTACGCACAACAACTTGTTTCACGCCGCGCCTTTTTAACTCTGCTATCTGGCTAGAAGAAAACCCGGCGGCACGATTAGGGCCAGCAATAAAACGAGCGGGCGGACGAAGGGCTAAAAGCGCGTCGGCAACATGACCTGATGAAACCAAAGAAATTGCATTGCGCAAGGATGGGCCGGCCACAACGCGCGCGGAATCGCCAACCGCAACGATAAACTCCGCTGGAACGTCGCCGGGCGCTAGACGGCCAACGACAACGGTAGACCGGAAAGCATGCTGTTGTAGAAGGCCGAACGAGGCTTTTAGCACACCGATAACTAATATGGCCGCAAAAGAGAAGGCCGCGACGACAAAAGCGTTGGGCCCCAAAAACCACGCGGAAACACCGAACGCCATGACGCCCAAGAACAAGGGAATCCGAATGAAAGAAAGAACGGCCAGCAAAATAAACATGGCTAGAGGGGAAGGCCACAATGACAACACTGAAAGAATGGCGGGAGCTAACAATGCCGACTCGAACGCGGGCCGCAGATCCGACTTCACTGCATCGCGCAACTCACGCCAGCGACCAACTACTAAGGACGCAAACAAGGCTATGGAAACTGGAACAAGAAATAACGCAGACAGAAGAAATAGTTCAAACGGCAAAAACACATCGGCCCTATTTACCGCCAAGAAAGCAGCGAGCGCGGTAAAGAATTTCGCATCCCCGCCAGCCCAGGCGCCAATCCGATAAAGTAAGTACGCGAAAACGAACGACCCGGCAACTAAAAGCACAAACTGAAGCCCGGCGCCAGCCGCCGCCCCGAAGGCTATTGCCGCTATTAACCCGCCGTAATTCAACGCGTTAGGAATCCGTCGTTCACGCAAGTCGTACACTGACGCAAGAATACAGAAAGCCGCGGCAACTACTAGATGCTCGTTCATCGGACCAGCATGGAGAGAGTATTGTTGCGTTCGACACGAACCCGCGAAACCACGAGGTCCGACAAGCTACGCAACTGGAGCGCCACACCAATGCCAACGAGTATTACTGCCAAACCCATCGCTACAAGGAGTAAATACTCCGTCGACCCTTGAGCTGAATCATCCATGCAACCATTACGCCAGGTTAGTACACGTGCCGTTATCCGAACAACTAATGTTAACGACCGCGCGCCAATTGCCTATGCTCTGGTTGATTTGTGTGTTGGCGGAAGGAATGACGTTGTTGCGGAGGATTACTACGGCTATCACTACTATAAGTAAAACTCCGGCCAACAACAGGATATACTCTAAAGCACCCTGTGCACGATCATCCATATAGAACCTCAAAGGCGCAAACATTAACCTTAATTAGTTTAAAATGGTTACTAAGACGGAAGATACGCAGATTCAACGCGGAGGGAAACAAAATGCAGCTAAGCAAGTCAGGAATACTAAGCCTCGTCCTCGGAATACTCGTTTTAGGCGCGGCCTGGCAGTACGGCTTCGCACAAGACGTCCAAGCACTCATCTTGAACGGCCTCGTACTAGGCGGACTCACTTGGCTCGGCCTTGTTTTACTCGTGCTAGGCGTGCTCATCATACTAATCTAGTAGTTTAACCGGATTCTGAGAGAACCGCGCCAGATTGCGAAAGCCCTAACAACAGCTCCCGGTCTTCCGATGCCCAATAAGCTATCCATCGCGCGCCGGGCGATGCAGCGGCAAAAGACTCTAGCGCGGAAACGTCGATGCCAGGACAATACTCAAGCGCAGCTTGTGCAACTATCGGCACAGCAAACCCACAAGCCCTTCCGCCGGCATAAAGTATCGAACGTGCATCCGGACGAGTACTGGTGGCTATAATGGCTTCCTCGGGATAGGTAAGAAAAGTACCGGCATGGCAACTGGTAACTACCGCAAGGTCAATGCCATGGCGCATTGGAAGCAAATGATACGTTCGAATGAAGACTTCAGGGCAAGCTGAATTGGGCGAAAGCGTAATCTTGGATACAACCGTCCACTCCTCGCCGGACTTATTTGCAGCGTAAACCGAGAAAAGCGGCGAACGGCCTACAAAAGACTCGTCTTGAGCCAGGTCATCCAAAACGAACCGCACCGCATCCGCCTCATACTTAAGGGGCTGTGCGCGGGAAAAAGTGTAGGCAAACAAAAGCAAGAGCACTACTATCACTACCACGCCCAAAATACGGAAAAATCCCATACGCTTATTACGGGACGCCAATGTTTTAAAGAATGCGGTTTAGAAGCCCACGTTTGGGTCAGCTTCCTGGTTAGTCACATCCCAACGCATGCGGGAAAACAAGACAAAGACCGCACCGAAAAACAACGCGATAACCGGCTCGTGCTCAAAAACAATAAAATAGACGATTAGGATAAGTAAAGCCAAGGAAACGTTACTTGACGCAGCTACGCCCGACAAGCCAGGCGGATCAACCGACCGCGTCAAATCATTCCAAGCCATTACACACCCCTCCGAAAGGAAAATGGGGGCGGCGAGAAGAACTCTTTACAGGATTACCTCCTTGGGGTTGTCTTTTCGCCGAAGCCCCGAAGCCTTTACAGAGCGGGTTCCACAACTTTACTACCCCTCCGCAACCATATGCACGCCCAACTATAAAAGACTGCCGTAATCTCGACACAATAGTAACAAAAGCAATGCAAGAGTCCAGAAACCAACACTATCTCAGTAATTACTGAGAAACGAGTAGGCTAGAAACAACCAAAACCGTCTAAAGACAGGGTTATTAAACAAAAGTACGTATAAAAATAACACAGTCGCGTTTTATGAGAGGGTGGTAATTTGTCACGCAACGGCGTATCCGACGCAGTCAACCAAATACTGGACGAAATGGGTTTCCTAAAGCTACCCCTCCAAAACGACTTGATAAACTACTCGGCGCTCGCCCGATTCATCGAACCGCTTATTTCCGAGAAGATGAACGGCCACAAGCCAAGCATGGATGCAGTGATAATGGCGATTCGACGCTACGTTTCGCGCGCCGAACACCGCGAATCCGAAGACTTGCTCTACCTACTAGGCAATATCAAGCTCGTCCTGCGCACCGGAGTAAGCGTACTGCACCTCAAGCGCTCTACCGCGTTATACACCGCACTCGTCGACATCGAGAAAAACAAGGTAAACTGGCACCAGGGCGACAAGATGAACATCATCCAGAGAAGTGAGGAAATCACGGTTATTGCGAGCCACAAGCTCCTCCCGCTCATCCAAGAGGCCGCACCCCACGAGGAGATACTCTACAAACTCGATGATTTAGCCATGCTCACCCTCGAATACCCGCTGGAAGCCAACAGCACGCCCGGAACAATATCATTCATCGCGCTTCAACTAGAGAGCGCGAACGTCAACGTCATCGCGATGTACAACACTTTCACAAAAATGTCGCTCATCATCTCTGAACGCGACGCGTCAAAGGCGTACGAAAAGCTTAGCCGTGCATTCACCGAATGCCGCAAGGCCGCAGAACACTCCGCGCGGCCCAAAGAACACGCCACTAGCAATAAAACTTAAGCCTTTCGCCGCACAACAAACATTGATGAAGACAGTCATCGGACTAGAAATCCACTTACAGCTCAAGACGCAGAGCAAGCTGTTCTGTTCATGCCCCACGGAGGGCTACCGCGAGGCTTCGCCAAACAGCCTAGTGTGCCCTACGTGCGTATCACAACCCGGCTCAAAACCATTCGGCGTAAACGCCGCAACGATAACGCAGGCGCTCAAAATCGCGCTAGCGCTGGGCTCGAAAATCACTGATGCTAAAGTACTCGTACAACGCAAGCACTACTTCTATCCCGACCTCGCAAGCGGCTTTCAACGCACCAGTAAACCCATAGCAACCGGCGGAGCGCTCTGTGGGGTGCGCATACGCGAAATGCACATCGAAGAGGATCCGGGCCAGTACGACTTGCGCAAGGGTACGGTAAACTACAACCGCAGCGGAATCCCGCTCATCGAAATCGTTACCGAACCCGACATGGACTCGCCCGACCAAGCACGGCAGTTCTTGGACGAACTCAAAGCCGTGCTAGACTACCTCGACGCGAGCCGCGTTGAACCCGGCAGTATGCGGTGCGACGCCAATATCTCAATTTCCATGGATGGCAAGGAAGGCACGCGCACCGAGATAAAGAACATCAACTCGTTCAAAGGAGTCTACACCGCGCTCTCGTTTGAAGGCGCACGGCAAAGAAGCATGCTGAAAAACAAATTGAAAATCGAACAGGAAACGCGCCACTACGATGAAGCCCAAGGCATCACCACGCTGCTGCGCAAGAAGGAGAGCGCGGACGACTACCGGTACTTCCCGGACCCCGACGTTCCACCGATAGAAATATCGCAAACCGAGGTCGTACAACTCAAAAAACGCATGCCCGAACTGCCAAGCCAGAAACGCGAACGCTTCCGCAAGGACTACGGTATAACCGAGGAAGAAGCATTCACAATAACACTAGAAAAGCCGCTCGCAGACGCGTTCGAAGAAACTACGAAAAAGGTTCCGGCGGCAAACGCTGCACGCTTTTTCCGTGGCACGCTAAAAAAACAACTCAACTACCGCTCGCTCGACTACAAGGATAGCTCGCTCTCACCAACAACGATAATCGAACTCCTCTCGCTCCTTGAAGAAAAACAGATAACCGAGAAAGTATCCGAACAGCTGCTTATCGGCTTACTCGACAAAGGCTTAACGCCAAAGGAGAACGCGCAAAAGCAAGGGCTGCTGGGCGTGCATGGCGGCAAGGAAATCGAAGCTCTTGTGGAAAAGGCAATTGCGGACAACACGAACGCCGTAACAGACTACAAGAACGGCAAGCCCGAGGCGTTGCACTTCCTAGCGGGACAAGTAATGAAGCAAAGCAAGGGCAAAGCCGACCCCACAATCGTCAAAAAACTACTTGAAAAGAAACTCGCTAAAGAATAGTGGCAGGCAACGCTTTTATCTTCCCGAACCCAATCAATCTTATGCCTGCACTAGCGCCGTTTGAAAGACTACACGAAGAACTGGGCCTCCCTTTGCCGGAAAAAGACGAGCTGCCGCACCGGAAAGCCTACTTGAGCCGCCTCTTCAGCAAACACCTCACGCCGCGCCAGAAACAAGCAATGCAATTATGGCTCGGCTGGCACAAAGGACACCCCGAAGCGCACGGCAACTACGCTCAGACCGGCAAAGCGATGGGAATCACGGCGACGCCAGCCACCCAAAAGATACAAGGATCAATAAGCAAATTGACGATAGTGTTACGCAACGAGGAAGCCGCCGCCCAAAGCGCCGAGACTGCATACTTTAACCGACGCAGGCCTTAGGCACTACAACTATCGGAAGGGCCGCGAGTCGCGCCGCAGCCTGAATAGTTCTGGATAGAAGCCGAGCTTGCTCGTCAAGGCCGCTGAAGCGTAATCTATTTCTGCCCCATCCATCGCCGCACGCAAATCAGCCTCTATAAGCACCGCAGGATAAGCATAGTTCTTATTCAAACGCGAGAGCGAATCAACCGCGGTCGCAACGCGCGCTATATCCTCCGGCTTGTGGGCGAGGAAATCAACGCGCAGCGGCCTGTCAAATGCAACCGGTTTCAAGTAAAGGCTGGATATCTTCTTCGACCACGCGCCCAACTCCGTTAAGACACTGGACTCGCTTGCTTCCGACGCGTACTTGAAGGCGGGCGAACGCTCCCCAACTGAGAGAAAATCGTACAACAACGTCGCGTCGTTCGTACGCTCTAACACGTCGCCGTACTCACGCATTGCCGGAATAGCCCTGCAAAGGTCGGTAAAATGCCTGCCGCGAGAGTCCTTCACCACGCCGGCAAGCAAGGTACCGCGTTCGGTGCACGCCTCGTAGAGCGCCAACAACGTGGCGACCGCCTCGTCGTACAACTTTGAAACTGAAGAGCCCGCCGAGGGCTTGTCCGAAATTTGTGGAACGATGCTCCCGTCAAGCAAAAGCAGGTTTGGCGCATGCTTTTTTTCGAGTTCGAGTGCGCACGACAACTCGGAGGAAAGGCGCTTGAGGTTCTTCACCCAGTTGAAGTCTTGCGAATTAAGCGAAGAATCCCAGTGCAGTTCGGTTTGCGGCAGCGAAGACGGGTAATACGCGTGACCGGTACGATTACCGCCAACGTAATCGAACACGACGCCGCACGAACGGTAAGCGAACAGATCAACGGACTGGAATTCTTGCGAAACAATGCCGCCGTCAACCGCCGCAACGCTTCCGTTAAAAGGTGCGCGTTGCACTTCTAGCTTGAGGCCGGGCTCGAGAAAGTCGAACGCTGTAGATTCTGGAAGTGTTGCCGACTTGAGCGCGGCTACGGCTGCTAGCCTTCGCTCGGAGAAAGAGCGCACTTGCTCCGCCAAACCATTCAGGGCTTCGTCGAAAAGCATTTAGACACGCTTTTATTGCCGCGGGCAACCAATATAATTTGCTATGGCTGAACTAAAGCAAATTATCGTAATCAGGACGGACTTGGACATGGGCCGCGGCAAGATGGTGGCCCAAGGCTGCCACGCTTCGCTCGACGCGGCGCTCAACGTTTCGGCGTCGCTGCGCAACGAGTGGCTCGGCACGGGTGGAAAAAAAATAGTCGTCAAAGTATCTAGCGAACGCGAGCTCCAAACGTTGTTCATGGAAGCCAAAAAACTCAAGCTACCAGCCTCAATCATCCACGACGCGGGCCACACGCAAGTTGACCCCGGCAGTGTTACTGCGGTGGCAATCGGTCCGGCAAAAGAAAGCGATCTGGCCACGCTGACTAACGGGCTCAAACTCCTTTAGGCGCTACACTTTTTCGAGCCATTTTGCGTACTTCTCGTTCTTGCCGTTGACTACATCGAAGAAGGCGGCCTGAATTTTTTCGGTGACCGGACCGCGCGAGCCGCTGCCGATGACACGGCCGTCGACCTCGCGTACGGGCGTGACTTCCGCAGCGGTACCGGTAAAGAATACTTCGTCGGCGACGAAGAGCTCCTCTCGATTAATCTCGCGCTCGACAACCGGGATGCCCAAGTCGTTTGCAAGAGCGATTATTGCACCCCGCGTGATTCCGTCGAGCACGCTGCTGCTCAAGCCAGGTGTGACGAGCTCTCCTTTTTGCACGAGGAAAATGTTTTCCCCGCTCCCCTCGGCAAGCTTGCCCTGCGTATTGAGCAGAATAGCCTCGTCAAAGCCGTGCTGCAATGCGTCCTGTTTTGCGAGCACGGAATTCAAATAATTACCACAAGCTTTCGCCATGCCCGGCAAAGCAGCAGAGTCGATGCGACGCCAAGACGAAACATTGACGCGGATGCCTTTCTTCAACCCCTCTTCGCCAAGGTAAGCGCCCCACGGCCAACAAGCTATTGCGACATCGACCGGGTTGCCTGCTGGGTTGACGCCCATCGAACCGTAGCCATAGTAGGCAATGGGACGAATGTAACAGGAATCGAGCTTGTTCGCCTTGACCGTTTCTTTCACCGCGGCGCACAATTCGTCAACGGAGTACGGTAATGGCATTAGATAGATTTTTGCGCTGTTGTGTAGTCGCTGCATGTGCTCGCGCAAACGGAATACTGCGGGACCGGAAGCGGCATTATAGCAACGGATTCCTTCGAAGACGCCGGTACCGTAATGCAGCCCGTGCGAAATGACGTGAAGCTTTGCATCGTCCCACGCGACGAGATTTCCGTTCAACCAAATCTTTTCTGTTTTTTCTATAGCCACAATAAACACACCCGTGGGTAGAATAGGCGAACAAGACTCTTAAAAATCAATCTGATGGTCGTTGCAAAACTTTTGCGCAACAAATTTTCTAGAGGCAAAAATGAAAACGAAATCGGAGGTTTTTTAAATGCGGTTGCGTTTAGTTTTGCAACGGTCGCCCGCAAAGGCGAATGGAGTGATGAAAGATATGGTAGTAAAGAAACCGTTCGGCGGATATACCGTCAGTTTCAAGAGCGTTGCAGACATGACGCTCGGCGACGTCTTCGGGACCGCACCCATAACCCCAAGCGAAATGACGAAGAAGATCTGGGCAGTTATCAAGCGCAAAGGACTATCCAAGAAGTAAGTGGTACTTATGGCCCGCGATTTGGATGAAGCGATTGCCGAGGAAGAAGAATACGAGGCAGAAGACGCCGATCAAATCAAGGAACAAGAGTACAAGAGTGAGTACGACGACGTGGAAGGCGAAAACACGGCGCCCACCAAGTCAATACCGTTCAAAAGGGGTGACAGGAACATGGTAAAGAAAAAGGCGGCCAAAAAGGCAGTGAAGAAGAAAGCAGCGAAGAAGACAGTCAAGAAGAAGGCGAAGAAGAAATAAGTTGTCAGCCTAGGCTGTTGCTTTGATTAGTTTGCCTTCTCTTTTTTTTTCTTTTTATATTTTGTAACTTTTAAAATTAGATTTTTAGTGCGAGGACTTTGTTCCATTCGTGGGCTTCGACTTGGCCATCGTCTTGGACGAAAAACAGGTAACTGCAATTGAATAGCTTGCTGAGCCGCTTCCAGTTGTTAGGCATGCCCTTAATCTGCGTGACAACCAAGGGCTTGACGTCTGCAGGAAAAGCGAGGCCTAATACATCCCGGGATGAAACCGTGTCAGCGAACAATAGGAGCTCGCCCAAGGACTCGGTGAAATTCGAGTGCTCGCCGCCCTTACCACGGATGACGACGTACAACTTGCTCGCACGCTTGGCGTGCTTGAATATTGCTAGGCACTCTATTGCGGTGCACCGCGCGGCTATTTTGTGCCACTCGCCGCGGGCGGCAAGCCACTGGACCAACGGCTCGCCCACCGAAAGGTAGTCGTCCATCTTCTTTTCCTTACGGAAAGAAATCATCCAGCGCTTGTTCAGCGGCTTCATTCCTGGCCTATTCAAATATCAGATACACCGGTAAAACGAGCTTTCTCACCAATAATTAGGGGGTATCGAAACTAATAAAGGTTTACAAAAAAGAGAATTGCCGGACTAAGCGTCCAAGTCTTGTTCGGTGACGTTCAGGTCGTAATCTTCATACACCGAATAGTTGCCGACAGCCGCGCTGTCATTAAGGATATCATCTATACCGTCAGACGCCGCTGCGACCTCGCCTGAAACGCCAGCCATGGGCGCGGGGGCAGGGGAAACCGTGGGTTCGGGAGACGCCGTCGGCCCGAATCCGCCAATGCAACCAAACAATAGCAAACCAACGAAAAGGCCCGAAATAAGAAAGACTTTCACAACATGCACCCCTTGTTTAAAGTAACGCGATAAAATAAAAACGGCCGCACCCCCCGCATCAAGTACGCGCCGACGGCTCTAAGCAAGCGGGACCGTCACCGAAGCGTTTATTGACGTGTTTATGGAAATATCAGTCGCCGTCGGCGAAGGTTCCGCGGAAGGCGCGGGAGTTGCGGAAGGCGTTGGGGTTACCGCATCGCCGTCCTCGTCTGCTTCGGACGTTTCCTCAGATTCAGCCTCTTCCTCCGTTTCGTTCCCAACGCCCGCGCTTGCTTCAAACCCACTATTGACGGTAACGACTGCGTCTTCATCCGATTGTTCCTCGTCATCGTTTTCTAAGGCCGTTCCTTGCGCAGGAACGTCAGCGGCGACGCTGGCTGAAAGTTCGTGAACCGTCTGTCCGGCTATCGCCCGGTTGAACGCGACCTTGAGCTGGGTGAACGCCCGATTCAAATTAATCAGCCTCAAACGCGTTTCCTGCAATGAATAATTGCCTGATTCCAAAGCAGTTATCTTTGCATCTATGTTTGCTGAAATGTTCGAAAGCACGGTAATGTTAACGCCGGCCTCTCCAAGCGCGGTTATGGCGACGTTGGCCCGGCCCAGCATGAGCCTAGCCTTTACCGTAGCCCGCTCGACCTCCATGGCCAAGTACTCCTTGTTAATCCGTCCCTTGAACAACGCCCACTGCGTGCGAATCGATGCGACTACGGCTTTCTTTTCATCGGCAGTGCTTGCGGCAGACCAATCCACCTTAGACTCGTTCACAAACGCGTGAATGTCTGCAACCAGTTCTGCGGAAGCACCGCCTGCCTCCAGCCGGTCAGCGAGCGCGCCCAAACCATCCAAATACGCGACCACGTTGGCGGACACCGCAGCACGGTACTCTTCACGTTCTCTCGAGGTTAATTCTGCCAGCTTCTTTTTGCGCCAGACTTCGAGCCGGGCTTTCGCGGCGGCGTACTTATCCTCGGCATCATGAAGCCGCACCTCCCTTTGCTCAAGCGCCTTTTCGTAACGTTCGCCCAGTCGAGCGGTAAGGTTAGCAATCATCTCTTGGCGCAACTCGTCGTGGCGCTCCTGCAATGCCCTTACCCCGTCCCGGGCAATCTGACGCAGTTCCTTGAAACATTCGGTCCGATTTTCATCCGATGCTACCTGGCAGTCCCGGGCCCGGGCAGCCACGCGGAGCCCGACCGCAGCACCAACCGCGGTGTTCGCTTTCACCGGCAAGGCATCTATCCGACGGGTCGCGGCGGCCAAAGCGGCAAGGCACGAGTTGCGACTGACGCGGTCGTTAATAACGTTGCACTCCCCGCGCGCTTGTTCAATTGCATCGCGATTGGACGCGGCAAGGGCGGCGCGGGCCCCGCCGTCAATCGAAACGGCCGCGGCGGCCAAAGAAAACACGGCCAAACTAAGAACCACCGCTAAAAACAACGCCCTACCAAATCTTTCCATTTTATTCAACTCCTATCCCTTGGCCGGTGCCCGCAATCGGGAAACTGGCCCAACAGCCAAAACGCTATTTAAGCGTTCTTTGGCCACAACTTAGAAACGATTCTGCCGGGCATACTTTTTAAGCATACTTTGTCAAAAGGTTAACGTAAAGCTTCAGGCAAGCAGTAACGCACGAACAACGCTTCAGGCGTACGCCATTGGGAGAACAGAGCTCGCGGGGAAGATGATTCTTGAAAAAAAGCGTTTTGCTGCTTTTTATGTTTGCGGCGCTTGCATCCGGCGCAACTATCTACGGAACGGTCTATTCGCCGGACTTGACGCCGCTCCCCGCCGTGGTTTCGATAAGCACCGTTCCGGTACAGCAAGCGGTGGCGGCCAACGGAACCTACTCTTTCAACGCCGCACCGGGTACTTACGAACTTATGGTAGCGTACAATCTCGGAAATGAGTCGGAAACCTACCGTGAAAAAATAACCGTTCCCGCCGGCCCCGGAGAATACCGGCGCGACATACTCGTGATAGGCGGCGACGTCGGCGGGGGGGTAATAGACATTATTGACCGCCTGCCTGAAGCGCCGGCGCAAGACGAAACTCCGGCGTCATCCCTCCCATGGCTGCTGGTTGCGGTTATTGCGGGCGGCGTGACGCTAGCCGTACTCTTCTTGTACTACGTCCGGCGCAAGCCAACACCGAGCGCGGCAGGCAACGCAACAACGCAAGAAAACGTGAGCAGCACGGAAGAATTGAAGGTGCTGAGCGAAATCGGTAAATCCGGCGGCCTGATTACCCAAAAAGAATTGCGCAAGCGGCTACCCTATTCCGAAGCGCGCATAAGCATGGTGCTTACCTCGCTTGAAGCGTCGGGACGGATAAAAAAGATAAAACGCGGGCGCGGCAACTTAATCAAAAGTCAAGCATAACGCCGGGGCAAAGGTAGGACGGCGCCGCACTTCTTACAAGTCTTTTCTTTGCGCTTGTAATCTAACGTAAACTCTGCGCCGCCGCACTCGGGGCATGCACGGCTCGAATCTTGGGTGTGAAAATCACGCCAACCTGCCTTTCCTTCGCGGAAGACGCGGGGTTTGTCGCCGGTTGGAGCGGGCGCTCCGGGCGTTCGCGGCGTGTTGGTGTCTTGTGCTATATCTTTACCAAAGGCGGCAACGTCAATACTGCTGCACCGAGGACATTTATCGGCTTCTTCGGCCTGGAAACGAAAATTACAGTTAGAACAGCGAAAAACGCGCATAACTATCTTTGGTTGGGCAACCAATAAAACCCTTTCCCGACCAACTACCCCCCTCACTTCCACTAATCGGTAGTTTGCGGCTCACGGGCGGGCTTGTTTGCTAAACTTGCCTGAATAGCAAGCGGGGCTCGTTGTCTCCTCGAAAACGATTTGGCAGATGCGCAAACCTGGCGCCAAAAACAAGCTGTAGGGCGAATTGTTCACTATTTCAAGGACTTGAACGTTATCTACACCGGGTTGAACCAAGCTTGAACTCACGTGCACTGCTAAACCCATTCGCGCCATGCTGCTACGCCCCTGCATAAAACCACAAAGCCGGGAATCTAGAGCCAACCGCTCTATTGTGGCGCCTAAAACCAATTCGCCTGGCTTTACCAAGATCCCTTTAGGGGCAAACACTTCTTTCGTGTATTTTTTGTAATCCACCTTGTCTGCAACGGTAACGCGTTGTTTGTGGCTATGGAAAACACGGAAATACGGGCCGAGCCGAAAATCAATCGAACACGCACCAACCAACTTTGGCTCGAACGGCGTTATTTTGATCTTACCTTGTTTGAGGTATTGGGAAAGCTTATTGCCGGAAAGTATCATAATAAGCTAAATGCGTTTGGCGTATTAAAAGCTTGGAGTGTTAAAAAGATGGTTAAAATTACGCGGCACGCGCTTGAATCGGCGCTCCACGGGGCGAAGGAATTACATCCGGATGAATTTTTGTGTGTTTTTGCTTCGGACGATGGAAGCGTGTTTGACCGAATACTTTTGACTCCACTCGCTGATTACGGACCGACCCACGCCTCATTCAACGATTATTTTATGCCAACTGGGGGTTTCAAAGCGTCTTTTCATTCCCATCCAAACGGCGTTTTACAACCTTCGAGACAGGATTTGACACTTTTTTCCGCCAAGGGTGCGTTCCACGCCATCGCTGGCCCGCCGTACACCAAACAAAATCTGGTTTTTTTTGACAAGCAAGGTAAAAAAGTGGAGTTTACGCCGGAAAAGGATGGCTCAGTCACCCTCCAATATCAATAAAAACCAACCCAACATTACGTTGAACAGCACAAACAACAACGAGGTCGACCATTGACGGAAGCTTTTACGATAAAAAACGTAAGCTCTAGGTGGGTTCTTGATTCCCGTGGAACCCCAACAATATCCGCAACCGTTTCAACCAAGAACGCAAGTGGAACAGCCCTAGTTCCATCTGGTGCTTCCACCGGCGTACATGAAGCAGTAGAACTTCGCGACGGAGGAAAAGCGTTTGCCAGCAAAGGGGTAAAAAAGGCGGTAAACAATATTAACCGGATTTTGAGCCCAGCTCTAAAAGGGATAGATGTTAGACGCCAAAAAGAAATAGATTCAAAAAGTATCAAGCTTGACGGCACAAAAAACAAGCAACGATTGGGCGCAAACGCGATTCTTGGAGTAAGCCTTGCCGCGTTCCGTGCAAGCGCAGCAAGCCAAAATAAACAACCATTCCAACTTTTGAAGGGTAAATTTACTATACCAATTCCATTCAGCAACGTGATAAATGGAGGAAAACACGCCGGAAGCGGTATAGAACTACAAGAATTCATGCTAGCGCCCTATAGGGCGCGAAACTTTGAGGGCGCCTTAGAAAGTGTATGCGAAACCTATTATGAACTCAAAAAAATAATAGAAACAAAGTGCGGCAAACAATATACTGGTGTTGGTGACGAAGGCGGCTTTGCACCACCCCTCAACTCTAAAGAGCCACTGGAACTCATGCAGGCCGCAGCAGACGCGGCCGGCTATCCTAAAATGGGCTTCGCCATTGACGCGGCTGCTTCATCATTCTACAAAAAGGGTGCGTATGTTATTGGTGGGGAAAAGCGAACGGTTGACTGGATGATTGATTTCTACGAAGAATTGGTTGAAAAACACAAATTAATTTCAATCGAAGACCCGTTCCATGAAGATGACTGGTTGGGTTTTACTGAACTTACCACCGCATTGGGGCAGAAAACACAAATTGTTGGTGACGACTTACTAGTAACAAACATCGAACGCATAAACAAAGCTATTCGGCTCAAAGCATGCAACGCGCTTCTCTTGAAAGTAAACCAAATAGGCACATTAACGGAAGCGTTAGCTGCGGCCGAGCTCGCCACAAAAAACAAAATGACGGTTATGGTGTCACACCGCTCTGGAGAAACCGAGGATGCATTCATAAGTGATTTGGCGGTTGGTTTGGGTTGCGGTCAAATAAAGGCAGGAGCACCCTGCCGAGGAGAAAGAACCGCAAAATACAACCGATTACTCGAAATAAGCGAAAGCGTGAAAACGTACGCGGGAAGGAGTGTGTTTTAGATGAAGGAAGAACAAAAAATATTTTTAATAATTCTTGACGGACTCGGCGACCGGCCTATTGACTCGTTCACCGGACAGACCCCGCTTGAAGCCGCCCGCACACCCGTACTAAACCTTTTGGCCGAAAAAGGAACATTGGGTCTAATTGACGTTGAGGGGGTAGGCGTACGGCCTGGCAGCGACACCAGTTATCTCTCCCTTTTAGGATACGACCCGAAAGAATACTATTTCGGCCGCGGGCCATTCGAAGCGTTGGGCGCTGGAATAAATATGAATCCCGGCGACGTCGCCTTCCGCGTAAACTTCGCTACATTAGATAAAAAAGGGAAAGTAGCAGACCGACGCGCGGGACGAATAGAAAAATGTAACGAGCTAGCAAAAGCACTAGAAAAAATAAAAAGTGAAGTAAAGTTTTCGATAAAAGCTACTAGAGAACACCGTGGGGCGTTAGTGTTTAAAGGAAAAGGAATATCACCAAACATCACTACCAACGATTCAAAAAACACCGGAGTTAAACCATTAGAAATTAAACCAACGGACGAAACTCCAGAAGCGAAGAACACCGCAAGTATAGCTAACGATTTCCTCTCTCAAGCAAACAAATTATTGGATAAACACCCGGAAAACAAGAAACGACAGAAAAACAAGCTGCAGCCCGCCAACTATTTACTCTTACGCGGAGCGGGCTCGTACCACCCCTTGCCAAGTATAAAAGAACGTTACGGATTGACATCTGCAACCATTGCCGGCGACAGCTTGTATAAAGGAATTGCGATAGCAACAGGAATGGATGTAGTTGAAGTACGAGGCGCAACCGGCGCAGGAGATACTAACCTATTAGCTAAAACCCTGACCGCCAAAAACACACTGCTGACTCACGACTTCGTAGTATTACACATAAAAGGAACAGACGATTTCGGCCACGACGGCGACGCAATGGGAAAGAAAGCGTTCATCGAGCGCGTTGACGCGGCATTAACTGAGTTAGCTAACATCGACAACACGATAATAGCATTAACCGGCGACCATTCAACTCCCTGCGCTTTGAAGAACCACTCCGGAGATGCCGTGCCACTGCTAATCAACGGTAGGGGCGTGCGCGTTGACAGCATCCAAAAATTCGGCGAACGCGACGCAGCCAAAGGTGGCATGGGCCGTATCCGTGGACTCGACCTAATGCCCGAACTACTAAATTTGGCCGGTCGCGCAAAGATGTATGGAACATGAACAACCCCGAAAACGAGACGCTAGAACAGGAACCCTCCGTGCAAGAAACAAAAACACCGATTAGTGGAAGTGAGGGGGCGCCCAGGAAAAGGACGGGCGCCACGAAAGAGCACTACGACCGCCAGAAAAGCCAGTGTTACGCCTATTTTCGCGTAAAAAAAGAGGATTTATCAAAAGTATCAAGCGGCCTGTTCACCATCTATGACTTCATTACAAACTCCTTCGCCTACTCAACTACCAAGAAAACCCTTGCAATAGGCGTGCTCGAACAAGTAAAACAACGGCCGTCAACGTTCACCGAGCTCACCAACGCGCTCGCCGCCAAGAAAAGCACGCTCTACCTAGTTTGTTTATCGCTCGAGCGCTCGGGATTGATAAAAAAAGCAGGTAAGAACGCACCATACGAGCTCGACGACTCCTTCGGCAAAGCCCTCCGGACGTACGCGGACTGGTTTTCGGCGTGGGCGGCGCGCCGCGACAAATAGTTTTATTAGGCACCACTGCCCTCTACGAGTAAAATGGGAATACTAGACCTCTTCGGCAAGAAAACCGTTTCGTTGGCAACACCGTACACGCTGACCTGCGAAACACACCCCTACTCTTTGCAGGCCAATACCAACGATTACGTTGACTTGGAAGTAAACCTCCAAAACCACGGCGACGTCGACGAACTCACCGCTGTAGTAATCACCGTCCCGAAGGGTTTGGGCTTCGAGCGCAGCGCAATACAACAGCAACGCGAAGTCCGGCTCGGGTATTTGAAGCCCGGCGAGAAGAAATTCTTTAAAGTCACGCTGTGGGGCACGCAACGCACCAACGCTGGCAGCTATCCAATCAAGATTCACGCCATGGCGCACTACAAGGACTACGCGCACGTATTGAAGGAAGTCAGTAAGACGATTACTTTCAGAGTAGGTTGATAAAAATGAAACTATCAGAACTATCGGGTAAAACCGTTTTCGACGACGCCGGCAAAAAGCTCGGCCAAATACACGACGTCGTGCTTGACCTGAACGAAGGGCGAGTATACCGCCTCACTACTGCATCAATCAACGGCACCAGCCGCGACGAAGTCGCCCGCGTCTTCCGCGAAAACAGCATACTTTTCAAGAACATCAAGGCACTCGGCAACATAGTACTCGTCTCAACCGCTTCCGCGCCCGAAGAGCACGAACCCGAAGCAAAGACAGAACACAAGCACCACCCGCACTACGGCGGGCTCGCAGCCAAATACGCGAGGCACTAGCATGGCCTTCGTCCGAGCCAAGACGATAAACGGCAACATCTACCACTACCTAGTCGAATCCCGCCGCACCGGCACAACTGTCCGCCAGAAAGTACTCAAATACCTCGGCCGCGTAGTGCCTAAAGAGTATGGGGCGCGAAAGAAAAAGGCGAAATAATTGTCAAGAACCGAACGGCCAATTCCCGGAATTACGCTCCGAAAAGAACCCCGCGGCCCGTGGTTTGGCAGTCTCTCTTTGAACGAATTAAAAGCACGGACCTGGCTCCGCCGCGTGGCCGGCGTTCCAAGTAGAGTTCCACCGGCTGCCAAAATCCCGCCAGAAATCCAACGCCTTGTTGATGAAAGAAACAGAATAATTGCTCTAGCAGAAACCGGCGAATTCAATCGTAATGCAAGCCCTGCTTCCGCCAATCACGTTCCAACAACAAAACTCCGCGCACTGTTTTCGGACGCCGAACAAGACGTGCTCCACAACCATTCGCTTTGGGTTCAAAAAATCCTACTGCCATGGCAAAAGCGGCGTGATTTGCTTCACGCTGCAAAGCATTCGGAAACCGGCATCCTTTCCAGCGACCACCAAGCCGCCGCTCAACGGGTCCTCACGCCAAGAGAACGCGCATCACTAGAAAGATATCTCGAGAAGCTTCGTGCCGACAAAAACTAGCGTTAACGCAACAAAAATAAAGCTAAGCAAGAGCATCCTGTAAAAAACTTAGTTAGGAAGCCTTATAGCGAGGAAAGGATTTGAACCTTTGATCTCCGGGTTATGAGCCCAGCGGGCACTCCTGGCTACCCTTAAGGTTTCGATGTTATCGAAATTACCTCGCTAGCTAGGAGTATGCTTGGCTTCCTGTACTAAGCAAATTAATTGTGCTGAGGTAAGTATATATATCGAACGATTTAGCAGGTGTTTGTAAGCTTCCCTATCGCGCTCTTTTACTATTAGGGCTAATTTAGCAGTTGGAAAATGTTTTAAGAGGTATTCAAATTTCTTCTCTAGTTCCTTGCTTTTTTCAGCCACATCATCCCAACAAGTTACTTCCACAAAAATTGTTTTGCCTTGCTGAATGAAAAAGTCTATGGAATAAAAGCCATTTCGGTTTGGTGCGGTTATTATTCGTTCGTATTCGTAAGTTATTCCCGCTGAATTTAACGCGCGTGCCACCCGTACTTCTAATTCGTTATACATTTTCTCTCCGTTCGGCCCAACGCATTTCCGGCCAGTTCGGTTCAATCCTTTCAAGGACCAGATTCTACGTTCGGCTTGGTTTGCCGCAAACATGCCTTTTTTTGTCGTAGCGCTAGTGTTTCCACCCTTTCTGCATTTGCCGCTCCAATTAGACCTAAAATACGAATCTGTTTCTAGTCGAGTGCGTATAGTTTCAACGCCTTTCTTTGACGCAATTTTGGCTTTGTTAATCCAGCGTGCTCTGAATTTTTTGTTTTGCATGTAGCGCCTAATACTTTCGCTAACGCTTTGTCGCATCTTAGTAGAATATTTCTTTCGGTAGCTCGCGTTTTTTAATTTGGCCGCAACCGCAAGCCCGCCGTTAGCCCGTGTTTGGCGATGGTATTCCTCCGTTCCCATCGCGGCGATAAGTTCTTCCCGAAGGATTGGTCTGGGCAGGCCTGATTGGATTGAGAGTGTTGCGAGACGTTCGCCGTTACAGAATGACTTAACCAGATCGGCGCTTTTCATAAGAAAAGCAGCATTCTTCGAAATAAAAAGATATTTGAGGGGGTTTGCCGTTAGCTTGTCTTCGTCGTCCGTGCGGCTTCTGCGAGTGGGTTTTCGAGTCGCATCTTGCTGTCAACGATTTTTTCGAGCGCGCTGATTTTGGCTTCGAGTTCACGCATGCCCTTGGTTCCATCGGAAAACTTGAGTTTCGC
This sequence comes from Candidatus Micrarchaeota archaeon CG1_02_55_22, assembly GCA_001871595.1. Lineage (GTDB taxonomy): Archaea > Micrarchaeota > Micrarchaeia > Norongarragalinales > UBA97 > UBA97. The sequence continues at coordinate 31,586 of MNVH01000026.1, forward strand.
GTTGCATGTCGGGCAGGCAAAGTCCGCGTCCATCGCTTCCTCGAAGGTAAGCGTGGAACAGTTTTTCGCGCATTTGTAGATGACGACCTTGTCGCCCATCATCTTGGTGCGCATGCCCTCGTACTCTTTCTTAGTCATGAGCAAACGGTTTTGCAGCGCACGGCTCGCGTTGACGCGCCACGTATAAGTAAACCAACCCGACGTCATGTTCTTTTCGCGGTTGTACTCAACGATTCCGCAGTTGTGCAGTATGTTGAGTATGTTGCGTATCTCGGAGAGCTTGAGGCTCGTGTCTTTCTCAATCTTCTCGTCGGTCGCGCCGTCGCCAACCGCTTTTGCAACGCGGGCCCCGGGGTCGCCGGCGACTTCGCGGACGAACTCTTCGAGCTCCGCTTCAGAATTGATTTTCTTTTGGCGAGGCATTTATAGTGGACTCCTGAAAAACGCGTTCGTGTTTTCAAGCTAATTATTTGAATCTACTATTTATAGGTTCCCTAGTTTTTCGACGTTTTTTCCTCTGGGTGATGGCTTGACTCGGAGTTTTGCGCCATCGAACTCGCGGTCAAGCTCTTTTCCATCGAAATATTCGTGCAAAAACACTGCGAGCGAGGAAACTTCCGAGTGCGGTTGGTTCCCAACGCCCACATTATAGTCGCACTCTCGATAAATTTCCCACGGCACCTTCTCACCGCCGATAACTATAATGATATCGCCGGTCTTAGGCAATTTCGGGATAACTTCTACTAACGGCTCGCCGTACATCGTCAAGTGGACTCTGGTTGCCTTGCGTTTGAGCTCTGGTTTCCAAGAACGTTCGTGGCGTATGCAAAAAGAGCCGCCCCAATTTGCGGCGACGCCGGCAACGCTCTTTTCGAGCGATTGGTCGCGCTCCCCAGTGTAAACCATTTCGTCGGCGCCGAAAGCACGCGAAACAAGCGCGCAATGCGTAGTGATGCGCTTGTCGCGTGCCGCCCGGTGGTTTAACCTCAAAACAGTAATCATGTCTTCACCACAAGTTTTAATTAATTGTCGGGGCCACTTTATATTCAGTGGGCTCGTAGCTCAGCTTGGTAGAGCGGCTGGCTCTTAACACCCCGTTTTTCTCAACCGCGTAGTCGGCGAACGAGGGGGGAAGTACAGCATGCCAGGGGTTCGAATCCCCTCGAGCCCGCTTGATAGCTCGTTCGTTCGGGTGGCCGCGCCAAGGCGGTTTTTCTTGTTATTCTCTACTCAGTAGTACGCCAACCTTTTTATTGCGCCTTTCCCCTAATAGTATTGCGGATTCTGTGAAGGTGGGTTGAACTGGTCGCGCATACCTTCTAATTCTAGCTAAGGCGACCGGTTCATATTATTGCGTATAAGCTGCGCCAAATGCTTTAATTATATCCGCTCCCTACTCGAAGACGTGAAACTCCCCTTCGGAACCATTACCCTTGCAATCGTCGTGATAGCGGCCTACGTCTACGCGTCGAACGGCGCGCTCTACCTATCCGACACCGCGCTCGAACAGTTATCATTCAGTTTAGCTTCTTCGCCAGCCGCCTTGTTTACACACCAGTTCCTGCACGTGGGCCCGCTGCACTTGCTTGGAAACCTCTTGCCCTTGATAGTTTTCGGGCTACTGCTCGAAACAGTTCTCTCCAGCGTGGAAATAATAGTGATTTTTCTAACCGCCGGCATAATATCGAGCATACTATTCTCATTCACGAACCCGTTAGTCTCGCTAGTCGGGGCAAGCACGGGCGTAGCAGGACTAATGGGCGCCGCCGCCGTCGCCCGCCCCAAGCTCGCGCTCTCGCTGTTGTTGCTCACGCCTGTAATACTCTATCTGGTAATCTTTCCCTTAGCCACGGACTACACGCGGGCAAAGACCGTTGACTTAGTCTCCCAACAACAACAACTCACCGAACAGGTTGACTCACTCGTAGTCCAAACAAAGTCCAACACTTCTACGCAATTACAGGAACAGCTCGCGCAAACGCAGAGCGCGCGCCAAGACGCAACCCAGCAACGAGTGCTCGTCGAAAGCGGCAAGGAACGCGAACACTCAACACCCAGCGATTTTCTCGTGCATGTCTACGGAATACTCGTCGGCATCGCCTACGTCGCACTATTCCACCAACGTCTAGTAAAGACGGGCGCGCAAGAGTTCAAACGTCTAATCGCCTTCGCCAACCGCAAGCTCTAGCTCCCATTCGCCTTTAATAGTTTTTCCCAGCAAAAACACTACAGCGCAGGGTTGGCAGAGCAGCTATGCACTCGACTGCAGACTACTAGAATTCGTGCAGTTTTTCGCCAACAAAGACAGAAATCGGGATAGAGGGGTGCAACTCCCCTACCCTGCTCTAAAAGGCTATAAACTCTTTAGTGCATATTCTTTTCCACATGCTTTACGAACCCGAAGAGTATCGCTTCCTCCGGCACGACTTGCGCGATTCCGTCGGTTCTATCGTTGGGCTAGCGCAAGTGGGGCCCTTATCGGTAGCGCACGGCCATTTCTCTGCCAAAGCACGCGAACTCGACCGATTGATGCAGTCGGTTCACGATTCCCTTGCCTCAACTTCAGACGAACAGCACCGCCGCGTGCAAGCGCAAGCCAGACTTGCCATGACTCTTACTAACAAGTTAGTCCGCGACGTTCAAGAGCATCCGGAACTAGTGGCGCGTCCCATTCGTGCCGCGTTCCTAAACCGCGCTTCGCTAGTGTATGGGCTCTTCCAACAGCTGGCCGAGGTAGAGCCTGACGAAGTCCGCCCGCATTCTGCAATCGACTTAAAGGAACTGCTTTCGGACGAACACTCGCTCCTGCAATATCAAGGGACTCACGTAAAAAGACGGCTTTCAAGCACCCGTGTCCTCGGTGACCGCGAGCAGCTTGTGCGGCTCTTCCAAAACATCACCAACAACGCGCTAGAACACAACGTGTGGAGAGGGAATGCCGCGCTTTCAATAACCGTGAGGGAAAACGGGCCTGACGGAGTGGTGCGCTTTACCAGCCTCAATGCCCGACCGCTCGACGAAGACTTGCTGGAAATGATGAATTCCGGTACGGCGGTAACAACCAAAACGGGCAGGGGACACGGAATCGGGTTGAGTAGCATCCGAAGAACGATAGCCGTACACAACGGCACGTTCAAAGCGTTCAACGATCGCAATCGACCAACTATAGAGGTTACTCTGCCGCGCTTCCAGCCGCCAGTACGCAAGCGTTGACTTGTCTAGCCCGTTTTGCTGTCGCCGCCCGCACGAGTATTCGGCCATCAGGCATCGCCACGAACTGCATGTTTCCAATTTTACCCGCAACCACGCCGTCCGCAAAGCGTGCGCCCAACCGCGCCGCAATGCGCCGCGTCGGTTTGAACTTGTTATAGAACTGCCATTCGTTGCTGCCGCACAAGCGGAACGCACGTTCGTAGTGTCTAACTCGCTTGCAATCCCCTTGCGGGAGCAAAACAATTCTCTCCATTCCATCGAAAACCCACAGCTTCCCCGCCAACGCCGCCGGTTGTTTAGTTAATAAAGTGAGAATTTCCTTGACTTGCTTTTGTGAAGCGCGCCGCAACGCCTCGCGAGTAACGCCTTCAACGCTGCAACTCTGCGGTGGAGGCCGCGGCGCCCAGCACTCGAAGCGCGGTCCACTCGGCAAGTGCGTCGCACACGCCGAAACGTTTCGCAACGCCGCACAGTAAACCCACGGCACACCAAGAGTGCGGCACGCCCTGCTGATTATTGCCCGCGTCTGCCAATTGTCGGTGCAATCCGCGACTACGTTTGCATTCCTCAAAAGTTTTGCTGCGTTTTCTTCATTCAGTTCGGTAACAACTGCTTTGGCCCCGACGCGTTGCGCGAGCACGGTCGCCTTGGCGCAGCCCACGTCTCCTTCCGCGTAACCGGTTTGAAGCAAGTCGGTTTCGGCGACCGCGTCGCGGTCGATTACCGTCAGCTTTACGCCCCGTCTTGCGAGCGCCCGCGCGGTAAGGCAACCCGTCCTCCCCGCGCCGACGATTACCACTTTTTTCACGCTTGTTTGTTGCCTCTAAAAGCCTAAAACATACTCGCTAGAGCGTCCTGCTCCAAAGCCTTAAATAGTCTTACAGGCAAAAACAGTAATATGTCAGTCAGCAGGAATATTGTTAGGGATTTAGGCTTGCTCCAGATGCAGATACTCTGGATTCTCAGCAAGCGCGAGGCCCACGGCTACTTCCTAATGGAACTCCTCTCCCGAATCAAGAACTCGCCGGTAACGCAAGGCACGTTGTACCCTGCGTTATCAAAGCTCGAACGCCAACGCCTCGTCGCCTTTCGTAAGGAAGGCACTCGCGGCAAGAAGCTATTCCACTTAACCGCAAAAGGAAAGGCGATTGCCGACGAAACATGCCGTGAATTCATTTCCACTTATCAGGGCATATTCTACGATTTCACGTGTTCCTCATGCAAGGGCCACAGCCACGCCCCTATCCGCCCAATAATTATCGAAAAACAATCGCTCAAATAAGCGCGTCGTGTCTAAAATGATTAAAGAACTAGCAATTAAGGGACTCCACGCCAGCGTGGCTGGAAAAAGCATCCTCAAAGGCGTTGATCTAGTAGTACGCCGGGGAGAAATCCACGCGCTAATGGGGCCCAACGGAAGCGGCAAGAGCACACTCTCGAGCGTCATCATGGGCAACCCAGGTTACACCGTCGATGAGGGCGACATTCTCGCCGACGGGAAAAGCATTCTCAGTCTCGAACCCGAGGAGCGCGCCAAGCTGGGTTTGTTCTTGAGCTTCCAGTACCCACTAGAGGTTCCGGGCGTCACAGTCTCAAACTTCCTGCGTACGGCTTACGGCCACTTGCACGAACCCATTTCGCCCGTCAAATTTGCCGGACTCCTCAAGAAAGAGCTTTCCGCTTTGCACATGAAGGCCGACGTTGCTGACCGTTATTTGAACGACGGTTTCTCGGGCGGAGAGAAAAAGAGGGCGGAAATGCTGCAAATGGCTCTACTAAAGCCGTCGATTGCCATACTCGACGAGACCGACTCCGGCCTGGACGTCGACGCCCTCAAAATCGTCTCAGAATCCGCCAATCGCCTCGCCAAGGAGAGCGGCACCGGCATCCTGCTCATCACCCACTACCAGCGTATACTCAAGTACGTCAAGCCAGACCGCGTCCACGTATTCGTCAACGGCCGCATTGTCAATAGCGGCGGGCCCGAACTCGCCGAAAAACTCGAGTCCCGCGGTTATGCCGAGTACTCATCAAAACTAGGGCTGGTGGAATAAGTGGATAACGCCAAGCTCAAGGACGAATTCTCAGGCGCGTATAAGTACGGCTTCCACGAAACCGACGAGTCCGTCTTCAAGTCGCCTAAAGGCATCAATGCGGATATAGTCACCAATATATCGCGCATGAAGAAAGAACCCGCATGGATGCTCGAACGCCGGCTCGAAGGCCTCAAGCTATTCAAGGAAAAGCCCCTGCCAACGTGGGGCGCCGACCTTTCCGCAATAGATTTTGACAACCTGCACTATTATTCAAAACCCTCAGAGAAGCAGTTCGATTCTTGGGACGATGTCCCTGAAAAGATGAAGAACACCTTTAACCGCCTCGGTATTCCGGAGGCAGAACAAAAATTCCTCGCCGGGGTGGGCGCGCAATACGACTGTCTTACCGCCGATACCTTGGTGCCAACCTCGTCAGGACTAAAGAGTATTGCCGAAATCCGGCCCGGGGATTCCGTTTTTGCTTTGAATGAACCGTCGCGCCAACTGACACCTAAACACGTTATAGCCGTCGTTGATAAGGGAATACGCGAGGTTTTTGAAGTTACTGCGGGGGGTCGCGCCATAAAAGCTACGTACAATCATCCTTTTCTTGTACTTTCTCATTATTCGAAGCCTGGTTCCAGACGCGGGCGTTATGTCCGCGAGTGGAAGTACCTGAACGAAATTCATCCGGGAGATCTAGTCGGTATTGCCAAGCAACTTCCTGATTACGGTTTTCCGCATAAGCTTAATGCGCCCGTTTTAAACACCGTAGTTTCGATAACAAACCAGTTTGGCGCGGTTTGGACGCATAATTATGCTTACAAGTACAACGCTGTGAATTTGCCCAAGCAGACTGATTCGGACCTGATGTGGCTTTTCGGCTTGTTTACGGGTGATGGTTGGATTGACTCTGCGGGTAAGAGAGTCTCGTTTGCAATACCGTCAACCGAACCAGAATTACGGTCAGAACTGGCGGCCGTGATTGACAAGCTGTTCGGTATTGGAGTTCGATTCGAGAACGAGTATAAGTTAACTATTCACAGCAAGGCCGTAGCCGGGTTCTTTACAGAAAACGGGTTTTTCGGCAAAGCAAAGTCGAAGAAATTGCCAGACTGGGTGTATGGTTTGCCGCGTGAGCAGATACTGGCCTTTTTGGGCGGATATTTGGACTCTGATGGAACGGTGCTTTCAGGAAAGAAGAGTCACTCAGCGGTCCTGACCAGCGCCAACCCCGTGTTACTGGCTTCTGCGCGAATTTTGACCATGCACGCTAGTCTTCAAGCTTCCAAGGTATTCAAAGTCGTACAAAAACAATCTTTTGGAAAACCGGGCGTACAAATCTTCTATCGTTTTACCATAAGCGGCAGCCTAAAAGATTTGGGCAGCAGAAACCCCTTTCGTTTCAATCGCTTTGGTAAAACAAAGTACGTTCATTCTTTTAATTCTGCAAGAAACACCACTTTCCGCAAGCATGTAAGCCCAGATTTGGGCTTCGCAAAGATTGATTCCATAGAACACGTCGGTCGCGAGCGTGTTTTTGATATAACTGTTGACAGTGAACACAATTTCGTCGCTGAAGGCTTCATAGTGCATAACAGCGAAGTCGTATATCACCACCTAAAAGAATCGCTCGAAAAGCAGGGCGTAGTCTTCCTCGACATGGATTCCGGCTTGCGCGAACACGAAGAAATTGTGAAGAAATACTTCGGCACCGTAATCCCGACCGGCGACAACAAGTTCGCGGCGCTCAACACCGCAGTGTGGAGCGGAGGTTCGTTCGTCCACATTCCGGCCGGCGTTAAAGTCGAGATTCCGCTTCAAGCCTACTTCCGCATCAACGCGAAGAACGTAGGCCAGTTCGAGCGCACCCTTATAGTTGCAGAGCCCGGCAGTTTCGTTCATTACGTGGAAGGCTGTTCTGCCCCAATATATTCTACCGACGCGTTGCACAGCGCGGTAGTCGAAATCCTCGCCTTGCCGGGTTCGCACGTCCGGTACACCACGATACAGAACTGGTCGAGCGACGTCTACAATTTGGTGACAAAACGTGCTAAAGCATTCCGCGACTCTTCAGTCGAATGGATCGACGGCAACATCGGCTCTAAGGTCACGCAAAAGTATCCTTGCATCATGCTCATGGAACCCGGTGCCCGCGGCGAAGTCGTCTCGATAGCCTTTGCCGGTAAGGGACAGCGCCAAGATGCGGGCGCCAAGATATTCCACCTCGCTTCCGATACGTCGTCGAATATCATCTCGAAATCGGTCAGCAAGGACGGCGGCCGAACGGTTTACCGCGGTTTAGTCAACGTTGCGCCAAACGCCTCGCGCGTCAAGTCGAACGTCGAGTGCGATGCGCTCATACTAGATGAGAAAAGCGCATCCGATACGATTCCGTACATGAGCATTAGTAACGAGGACGTGAGCATCTCGCACGAAGCAAGCGTCTCCAAGCTCGACGATGAGAAGTTGTTCTATTTGCGCACGCGCGGCTTTACTGAAGAGGCGGCAAAGCAATTGCTCGTGCAAGGGTTTATTGAGCCGTTCACGCGCCAGCTCCCAATGGAGTACGCCGTCGAGCTCAACCGGTTGATAGAACTGGAAATGGAGGGCTCTGTTGGATGAATGAAGACAAGCTCTTTACTCGTGACAGTCTCCACCGTATTAGCGGAGACGCGAACGCCTTTGAAAGATACCGCGCGTTCGCGTGGCCTTCCCCGAAAGAGGACTCCTGGAAGTACTCCTCGCCGGCAATATTCGATTACTCTAAACTGCCCGCGTTCGCGCCCGCAAAGCCCGGCGTCGACGTCGAGGGCTGCAAGGTATCGTTCGAGCCGTTGCGCGCCGCGTGGGTGCCCAACGACAAGCTCGAACACGTCGCAGATGCTTTTTCGTCGACTTTCTTAAAGATTGTAGTGCCTAAAGACTCGGTTGCCCGCGCCACCCTCCGCTTCACGCCCAGTGCCTCGCTCGCCGGCGCAATCCAAATAGATGTCGGCGAGGGTGCGGCGCTCGACTACGCTGAAGACTGGACTTCTAAAAAAGCCGTTTTCTCCGGTTTCAAAACTTGGTTCAACCTTGCGCGCGGCGCCAAACTAAAACACTCTGCACTCCAGCGTTTTGCGCCGGGCTCGTTCTCGCTCGCACTAAAAGAGTATCACCTCGCAGCCGCGTCAACAACTAACTCGGTTCACGCCGAACTCGGGAGCAGTTTCTCGCGCCTCAAGATCGATCAGCACTTCGACGGCGACGGCAGCGCTTCAGAGAATAAAGCGCTATTTTTCGGTTCGAACGCCGAGCACTTCGACATCACTACGAACGCGTTCCACCACGCGCGCAACACGAAGAGCGACATCGTTGCCAAAGGCGCGTTGAAAGGCAATTCTTCCGCGGTCTACCGCGGCCTCATCAAGATAGACAAGACCGGCAGCGGCACGGATTCGTACTTACAGGATCGTGTGCTCCACTTGTCGAAAGGAGTAAAGTCCAACAGCATTCCTTCGCTTCTAATCGACAACAACGACGTGCACGCGTCGCACGGTGCCACGACGAGCCGCCTCGACGAGAACGCACTCTTTTACTTGCGTTCGCGCGGCCTGCCGCGCAGCGAAGCCGAACGCCTCGTAGTAGAAGGTTTTCTCGGCGGAGTCGCAGCCGGTTCGCGGTTCAAAAACGACGTGGCAAAACTGGTGGCGGAGAAGGCGGTTTGAAATGCTTGACGTTAGAAAAGATTTCCCTATTCTCTCGCGCCGCGTCAACGGCAAAAAACTCGTTTACTTGGATAACGCCGCGTCCACGCAATCGCCCCGTTCAGTAATCGATGCAGTTAGCGATTACTTTGGTAACCACCATGCGAACGTGCACCGCGGGGTCCACACGCTCAGCGCCGAGGCAACCGAACTATTGGAAAACGCGCGACGTGAGGTTGCCGGATTCATCAACGCTACGCCAGAAGAAGTAATCTTTGTGCGTAATACTACCGAGGCGTTAAACCTTGTGGCGCGCTCTTACGGCGATGCATTCATCGGCAAGAACGATTCAATCGTGTTGACGCAGCTCGAGCACCACAGCAACATCGTTCCCTGGCAACAGCTTGCCAACCGTACGGGAGCAAAGCTGCATTACGCGCGCATCAACGGGGAAGGAATGCTCGAAGAGAACCACTTCGCCGAACTCTTGGCTGGCGTTCCTCGTATAACCGCGTTCACCGGCGCATCAAACGCTCTTGGTTCGCTTACGCCAGTGCGAAAGATGGCGCGGCTCGTCCGCGCTGCCGGTGCAGTATCCGTGCTCGACGCCGCCCAGCTTGCGCCACACGGCGGGCTTGACGTGAAACGCTTGGGTGTTGACTTCGCCGCGTTTTCAGGTCACAAGCTCTACGGCCCCACCGGCATCGGCGTACTCTATGGCCGAAAAGAGTTGCTAGAAAAAATGCCTGCTTTTCTAGGCGGTGGGGACATGATTCGCGAAGTTTCGTGGGATTCCTTTACCGTTAACGACTTGCCTTACAAGTTCGAGGCGGGAACGCCGAATATCTCGGGTGCTATCGGTTTGGCCGCCGCCGTTAGGTACCTCTCGAAAATCGGTCTGGCTCACATCGCTCGCCACGAAGCCGAGCTCACGCGCCAAACGCTAGATTTGTTCGGTCAAGACGAGCGCGTGGTGCTTTACGGCCCGCCCGCGTCAAAACGCGCAAGCATCGTTTCCTTCAACTACGGTTCAGTGCACGCCCACGACGTTGCAAGCGTGCTCGACTCGCAAGGCGTTGCCATCCGCAGCGGACACCACTGCGCCATGCCTTTGATGGGCCTTCTCGGCGTGCCCGCAACCGCCCGCGCCAGCTTCGCCTTGTACAATACGCCCAATGATGTCGAGGCGCTCGCTTCTTCGCTCAAAAAAGTAGGAAAGATTTTCGGTTGATGCTCTAATGAATGACGACTTATACGCGCAAGAGATACTGCACCACTACAAGCACCCGCAAAACAAGGGTTCTTTGAAAGTGTTCGATGCCGAGGCCCGCGATTCTAACCCGTTGTGCGGTGACTCGCTGCATATCCAGCTCAAGCTCGACTCAAAGGGCCGCGTGTCGGCAATCGCTTTCGACGGGCCAGGCTGCGCCATCTCGCAAGCATCCGCGTCAATGGTGACTGAGCTCGCCAAAGGCAAGACCCCGAAACAAATCATTGCCTTAAAACACGGCGACGTTGCGAAGCTGTTCGGCACCAAGCTTTCTCCTACCCGGCTCAAGTGCGCCCTACTATCATTAA
>MNVH01000061.1 GCA_001871595.1 Candidatus Micrarchaeota archaeon CG1_02_55_22
ACATATTGGGCGAGCACGGCGACTCGTCTTTCCCTGCTTGGAGCACTGCCTCGATAGGTGGAATCGACTTGAAGCGTTACCCGGAATACGATAGGAAGAAGCTTGATGTGCTCTACCAAGAAACACGCAAGGCCGCTTACGAGATTATCAGCCGCAAGGGCGCGACGTACTACGCGATAGGCATCGCCGTGTCCATGCTTTGCAGCACTATCTTAAAGGACGAGCACAGAATCTACGCGGTGAGCACGCCGGTGAAAGAGTTGGGCGGAGTCTGTTTGAGCATCCCGTGCGCATTAGGCAAGAAAGGCGTGGTGAAAAGCGTGCTTCCGCCGCTCGACGCAAACGAGAAGAAGGCGCTCAAGCACAGCGCACAGACGCTTGACGCGGCTTACAAGAGCGTTGCTTGAAATGCCGCAGCAAATGTCCTTGCATGAGCACTTGCTTGCCGCCCGAGATAGCCCGGAAACGCACCTTGAATCGTTTGCTGAACGGGTTAGAGAACGAGCGAGAAGAGTAGCGCTAAAAATGGGCGTGCCCGTTGAGGACGCTCTAGACATTGCCCAACTGGTAAGCCTTGCTGCAATTTCTAGTCTGCACAACTACTAGGGCGAAAGGGATTCAAGCGCACGCTCTTGGATTAACAGTATTGCTACCAAGACGTCGCAAAAATTCTTTAGGAATAACAAAAGAACAATCAATTTTTCGGATACAAACATAACGGAAATACCGGACCTTGCCGGAGTATTTGAAACTCCTCACGAACGGGTTAACGCAATTGCCTACGAAACCATTGTACGCGAGGCGCTTGACGAACTAGAACGGGCTAGGCCTAACTGTCATAAAGCAATAGTGCTCACGCATTACAAAGGCTTGAGTAATACAGAGGCTGCAAGAGCATTAGGCATAAGTCTGAATTTGTATGGCGTCCGGCTTTCTCGTGCACATCAGGCCTTGCGCAAGCTGCTTGCGGAAAAGCTAGACTGATTCAGCCGTTCCTGCGCATCTTCAAATACTCCAGTGCCACGGGCACGAGAGAGAGAACGATGACCGCTCCGACGAGGTAGAGGATGTTGTGCTCGAGGTCTGGCACCACGCCGCCAAGGAAATAACCTAACAGCGTGACGCCGCCAACCCACAGGGTCGCACCGATGATGTTGTAGGTCGCGAAGTGCTTGTACGTCATTCCGGCCGCTCCCGCGACGACGGGCGCGAACGTGCGGATTACAGGAATAAAGCGGGCGAGGATGATTGTCTTACCTCCGTGCTTGTCGTAAAACGCTTTAGCCGCGATAAGGTGCTTTTTGCGGAAGAAAAACGAATCCTTCCTCGAATAGAGCCTACTACCGAGGCGTGCGCCAATCGTATAGCCGACGGCGTCGCCTATTATTGCCGCCGGAATGAGCACGATTAACAGGATAAAGATGTCGAGTTGGCCGAGTGCGGCGAAGAGCCCCGCGCTTATCAAGAGCGAGTCGCCGGGCAGGAAAAAGCCGATTAGCAGGCCGGTTTCGGCAAAGATTATTGCGAATAATATCGTATAACCGCCCCAAGCGATGAGCGCGGGAATATCGTAGACTTGAGTAATCAGGCTAAGGATTTGGTCGAGCATATTATGGGCCGCAAGAACTTAGAGCGAGCGTGCTTTTAAAACGAGTTGGCTGCTTGAGACAATAAACAATAGAAACTACGGCAGACTGGGTAAGTATAAATAACGGAGTCGCATTTGAGAAAGATATGCTTGAACTCCCTTCGCGTGTGAGCCACATCCTGATGGACTGGCACGGCGTGGCGACAACCAAGCGCGAGCTTGCATCCTACCTGAAGATTGGGGAGCTCCTCGAGCTCTTACGGACGCACGCCGAAACCAAGCCCTAAACGCAAGGGCGCAAAAAAATAAGGGGGGCCGCAAACGCGGCCTGAAAGGCTATTCCACCATTACATCCACGGGCACTGGCCGGCCGTAGTAATAGTCTCCGTACGGCAGCGTGACGCTTGACTGCGCGTCGAGCGTGTTGATGTCGTTGGCCTTGACGTACTTTTGCGATACCGTGTAGAGCGAGTCGCCTATCCAGAGGGAGCGCTCGACGTTGGTGCCGTCGGCGTTCCAGTAGTTCCAGCCCTGCTTTTGCAGCGTTGTGTTGTCCGTGTGACTCACGCGGCCGCGCACCGTGATGGAGTCGGCGGTGACGTCGAAAACATACGCGCCTTGGAAGGTGTAGTCGCCGTAGACGTGCACGCCGTCGCTACCTTCAGGGTATTTAGCTGGGTTGACTTCGGCCAGCGTTACGGGCAACACGAGCAACTGTTTTTGCGCGTCGAAGAGAAAAGCGTGGTGGTCGTAGAGCGCGTGCGAGTCGGTGCCGGCATCGCCCAGCGTCAACGACGCGGTTTCCTTCGGAGTGCTTACGTCGGTGACGTCGAAGATGGATATCTTGAGCCCGGTTGGGAAGGCGGTGCCGGTTTCCTCGCCTGCACCGTTCTTGACTGGAATCGCGTCCTTGCCTAGTCCAATCAAGTGGTTCTCGTCTATTGGGTGCAAGTAATTGCTGTAGCCGGGTATCTTGAGTTGTCCCAAGACGCGGGGTTCGGCGGGGTTGGAGAGGTCGATTGCAAACAACGGGTCGAGCTGACGGAACGTGACGAGATACGCGCGGCCGCCCATGAAGCGCGCCGAGTAAATTGTTTCACTCGGCGCAAGGCCTTCAAGGCGACCGACGGTGTTGAGGCCGCGGTCAAGTACAAACACGGCGTTGGTTGAGGGCGTTGGCGAGGCTTTGCTGCGCCATATCTGGTCCGTCGTGGTGGCGAGGCGCAGGTAACCGTTGTGCTCGTCCATGCTGAATTGGTTGAGCGTGCGGCCGGGCACTTTACCGGTGCCAGCGTACTCTATCGAGTCGCCGAGCGAGAACTTGTTGACTACGGTTTGCTGCGATGATTGCACGCGGTAGTAGTAGTCCTGCTGGATTTTGTAGACATTCTCCATTATTGTCTCGTAGTCGGTGCGTCCGTCGAGGTAGTCTAGAATGACTTCGAGTTTGATGTTATCCTTGCGCAAGCTGGATATGTTGAGTGCTTCGATTGAAGCAATATCACTTGAAACGCTTTCGGGCAACGCGCCGATTGCATCAAGGTAGGGCTGCCACTGCGCATATTCAAAGCCGTAGCCAGTGTAGACAAGGTAGGCTGCGTCTTGCGAGACGTAGACGTTCTGCGAGTAGCCGGAGAGGACGATTTTACGCGATTCTTGCTGTGATAAGTCGGATGGGTTGAAGCCTAAAAGCGTGGTGAATTGTTTTCCACCGCAGCCAAGGCACGGAACAAAACTGATGTCGGCCGGTGCGAGCTCGCGCAGGTTGCCGTTGACGGCGTAGATGGGCATTGGTAGGCGGCGCGAGGTGCTTGAATAGACGGCGTAGACGGTGCCGTTGATTAGGCGAGCCGCGGTGAGCGAGCCTTGGAAGGTAACGTTGCCTTCGTCTTTCGGCGCGGACGGGTCAGAGACGTCGAAGACTTTTGCTACCGAATTGCTTGAGTAGTACGGATAGTAGTCGGGCATGGCAATCATCTTCGAGTTTACTGCAGCACCCACGCCGCTTGACGCGGTGTCTTCCTGCGCGATGCCGAGCTTTGTTTCAAGCGGGCGAACTATCGGGTTCCAGTCGTAGTTGTTGTCCGTGCCAAATGCTACGAGTTTACCGTTGTCGAGGAATAGCGAGTTGTAGTAAATAGAATCGTTTATCGTGTAGAGGAGCTTCGCGTCTGATGCAGGGTAGGCTTCAACTATGTTTATTCGCCCTTGCGAGAGCGTGTAAATGTATTTTCCGTCGGTTTTGACTTGGTCGTTCTCGTCGACTCCGGCGACTTGCACGTTTGTCGAGGAATAACCGGGTGCGGATGTTGCCTGTGGGGCTGGCGCGCTCGAGTCTGTTGCTTTAGCTTCAGCCGTTATCGGCATTGCGCCATCCATGATTCCGCGTCCGTAAGCGTAAACGTTTGACGACGCGGTAGCGGCAAGGTACGCGGTGACTTCGTCCCACGAGTTGAAGGACTGAAGTCCAGTTCCTGTTGGCACGGGGGTAGGCGTGGCTGACGGGTTTACAGTATCTTGCACGCACCCTGCAAGGACTACTGCGAACAGCGAGAGAACAACGATTCCAAACAACGGATAATACCTCACTAAAACCACCTGCACTCCTTACGTTGAGCAGAGTTTTTAACTGGTGGGTGGTGTTGAGGAAAAAAACTGAGTTACTTGTTTTGAGGATGGCACAGCTCGAAGAGCACGCGGTAGGCGTCGAGTACGTCCTTCTCGTCCAAGAATATGAGCATTTCCGGCACGCAACTCATTATTTCGTACATGTTGATTCCGTTGCGTGCCAGTTCGCTTCCGATGACGAGCATTATCCCCGGCGTCTCGACTGCCTTAGGGTGGAGCTTCAAGTCAATCTCGGCAAGGCCCTTGTGCACGTTAAGGACTATTTTCCTTGGAATCAATTCAAGCATCTTGGGAAGGTTGCGCTCGTCCACGAGAAGCTTGATTGACTCCTCGCCCTGCACGATGCGCAGCGTCTCGCCCTTCTCGTAGCGCACGAGCCCGAAGAGTTTTGGCAGGACGTCCTGCGCGTCCTGTCCCTTGGACAACGCGATGTTCACGATATGGCTTTTAGTCGAGAGCGAAGACTGGCCCACCACGTTGCGCGCCGCCTCGTACTGCACGCGCGCCCTGCTCCCCGCAGGGTAACGGCGTACCGACGAGATTATAGCGTCCTCGGTGCCGCCGATTCCTAGCTTCGAGCAGTACCGCGCCAGCGCCCTGACGTTAATCAAATCTCGGGACAAATCGTGCTGAATCGAGGGGTCGCGGTCGATGACGCGCCACACTGCCTCGCGGACGCTCCCCGTGCCAAGCCCTCCAATCCTTTTTGTCATAAATACGTTATTTGTGACAAGTATTTATAATTATTGTCAATTGTGTCACAGGCCATTTAGCTGCTGTCGTTGAAGATGAATGCGGTGGTTTAGATTTGGTAACGGTAGGGACTCGAAAAGTCATTATATTCGACACCACGCTTCGGGACGGCGAGCAGTCGCCGGGCGCGTCGATGACGCTTGACGAAAAGGTCGCAGTCGCCCGGCAGCTGTGCCGCCTGGGCGTTGACGTGATTGAAGCCGGCTTTCCGGTTGCCTCGCAGGACGACTTTGCGGCGGTGCGGACCATTGCCGGCGAGGCCCGCGGCCCGATAATTGCGGCGCTGTGCCGGGCCGACCGGAACGACATAACCTGTGCTTGGGAAGCAGTTCGGGGCGCACAAAGGCCGCGCATCCATACCTTTATCGCGACAAGCGACGTGCATCTCGAACACAAGCTCAGGATGACGCGGCCCGAAGTGCTAGGGCGCATTACCGACTCCGTATCTTTTGCCCGGTCATTGTGCCAAG
Source organism: Candidatus Micrarchaeota archaeon CG1_02_55_22 (assembly GCA_001871595.1). Taxonomy (GTDB): domain Archaea; phylum Micrarchaeota; class Micrarchaeia; order Norongarragalinales; family UBA97; genus UBA97. Next base: position 5,440 of record MNVH01000061.1, read on the forward strand.
ACGTCGAGTTCAGCGCTGAAGACGCTTCGCGCAGCGATGAGTCCTTTCTCAAGGCGGCAATCCGGGCGGCGGTAGCTGCCGGAGCGACGACGATTAACATACCGGACACGGTCGGATACAGCCAACCGCAAGAGTTTGGCGAACTGGTGAGTGAAATCGTTTCAATGCCCGAAATTACCGCCGGCGGCGTCACGGTGTCGGTCCACTGCCACGACGACTTGGGTCTGGCCGTGGCCAACTCGCTTGAGGCAATCCGGCGGGGTGCGGGACAGGTGGAATGCACCGTCAACGGCATTGGCGAGCGCGCGGGCAACGCTGCCCTCGAGGAAGTGGTGATGAACCTGCGCACGCGGGGCGAGTCGTTCGGCGTCCAAACCGGCATTAAAGCAAACGAGTTGTACCAATCAAGCAGGCTGGTAAGCCGCGTCACCGGCATTGCGGTGCAGCGCAACAAGGCGGTGGTCGGTGCCAACGCGTTCTCTCACGAGGCCGGCATCCACCAGCACGGCATGCTTGCCAACCGCGCCACTTATGAAATCATGCTGCCGGCAGAAGTGGGGTGGATTGGCGAGGGAATGGTGATTGGCAAGCACAGCGGAAGGCACGCCATCGGTTCGTGCATTAAGGAGGCGGGCATCACTTTTACAGACGAGCAGCTCGCCCAAGTTGTTTCCAAGGTCAAGTCGCTTGCGGATAGGCAGAAGAGCGTGTCCGCTGAGGAGGTGGTGGCCATTGCCGAGGGAATGCTTCACGAGGGCGTTGAGCCCGCCTTGCGCGTGGTGGAATACGCCGCGTTCACGGGCAACGGCGCGCCCGCAACCGCGTCACTTGCCGTGGTTGTCGACGGGCGCACGGTAAAGGCATCGAACCACGGAATAGGCATTGTTGACGCGTCGTTCTCGGCATTGAAAGCGGCGACGGGAATTGACGCGCGCCTCGCAGAATACTCGCTCAAAGCCGTTGCCGGCGGGTCGAATGCCTTGGCAGAAGTGACTGTCGCGGTAGAGTCCGGCGGCCGGATTGCACGGTCCCGTGGGGTGCACGAGGATGTCGCAGTCGCGTCGCTCAACGCGTTTGTCGCGGCGTTCAACCGGCTTCTGGCATTGAGGGGAATAACATAAAAGCGGTTGCCGACAAGATATTCAACGAGGATTATGAAGCTTCATCCGAAGATTTTAGGCCTGCTTGAATCCAAACGCCAGGACTTGGCGCAGCTGCCGACAGGCTACGCTGAAGGCTTGATTGCCAGAATGGACGGCATAAAGCGCAAGCGCGGCGTGTTCAGGAAGGCCATTGCGCGAAACAAGGGCGAGCCAATCCGGTTTATTTGCGAGTACAAGCCAGCGAGCCCGTCAAAGGGCGACCTGCCCGCAGCCACGGTTGAGGATACGGTAAAGGCATACGAACGCGGTGGGGCCAGCGCCATCTCCGTGCTTACAGAACGACACGTGTTCAAGGGTGGGTTGGAGTTCCTCGAACGCGCTAGGAAGGCTACAAAATTGCCGGTGATGCGCAAGGATTTCATCATCGACAAGATTGAATTGCTTGAAGCGCGCGCCTTTGGCGCGGACGCGGTTTTGCTTATTGACGGCATCACCCCGCGCCTTGGTGAATTCATTGCCGAAGCGGACGCGTTGGGGCTCGACTGCCTCGTTGAATCGTTCGACGCACAGGGCGCCGCGCGTTGCGTTGATGCGGGCGCGAGCATCGTCGGGGTGAACAACCGCGATTTCGGCGACTTGTCCACGGACTTGTCGCGCGCGGCCAAAGCGTTTAAGGATATTCCGGAAGGAATAGTTTTTGTCGCTGAAAGCGGCGTTGAAACGCGCGCTGATGTCGAGCGATATGAAACGCTCGACGTGGACGCGCTGCTTGTAGGCACTGCCCTGATGGAAAGCAGTCAGCCTGAAAGCAAGCTCAAAGAACTAAGGGGACAATAACCAATGTCTGAAAAAATGATTCTGGGGCGGGGGGGTAAGGCCGCACTGCGCAGGCTAGGCGTCAGCCACCCTGAAGAATTGCGTGACCGGATATCCGAGTTTATGCAACCGCCTCACGAGACGCTCAAACCGATTGTTCCCGCCGACATGAACATATCATTCAAGGTGCGCCCGCGGGAAGGAAAACCGGTCGTGGTAGAGTTCGCCAGTTCGTCGACGGATTCTTTGCACCGTTTCAATGCGCACCAAGCCATCAACACGGCGCTAAAAGCCGCAGGGCTCGCGCACCGCGTGGTGCGACCGTTGGCGGCCTCGAAGGGCTTCAACGGAGTATTCGTTGTTGAAGCCGCGCCCGAAGACTACGTTCACGGCCCGCTAGCCGCACGCAACCCGGACGTAATGGTCGCGCTCGACGCCGAGATGGCCAATATTGCACGTGCGGTCAAAGAACATGCCGGAAAACATTTCAAGGACTTGGACGCCGGACACCAAGGCTCGCGGGAGGACCCGAAGTATTACTCTAACGTCTTCGTCCACCCGGACTTTCCAAGAGTCAATAAACTCGTGCTCATTGACCAAGGCCACGCACCCGGAAAGTGATTTTAGTTGAAGAAAGGTTATTTCAGCGATTTTGGGGGCGTGTTCGTCCCGGAGACGCTTATGCCCGCGCTCGTCGAGCTTGAAGCTGCTTTCGAGTCCGCACGCAAAGACGACGCTTTCCTAGCAGGGCTCGAAAGCGAGTTCAAGTCTTTCGTCGGAAGGCCCACGCCAATCACTTTTGCTCCACGCTTGAGCGAAGAACTCGGCTGCGAGTTGTATTTCAAACGCGAAGACTTGTGCCACTCCGGCGCGCACAAGATAAACAACGCCCTCGGCCAAGCCCTGCTTGCCAAAAAGATGGGTAAAAAACGCGTCATCGCAGAAACGGGCGCGGGACAACACGGCGTCGCGGTTGCAACCGCGGCAGCACGCCTCGGGCTCGAAGCCGAAATATTTATGGGCGAAGTTGATATGGAGCGGCAGAAGCCCAACGTTTTCCGCATGAAGCTGCACGGCGCTAAAGTCACGCCGGTATCAAGCGGCTCGAAAACGTTGAAGGACGCGGTCAACGAATGCCTGCGCGAGTGGACTTCGAGCGTTAGAACGACGCACTACTTGCTTGGAAGCGCCTTGGGCCCGCACCCGTACCCCGAAATGGTCGCGTTCTTTCAGAGCGTCATCGGCCGCGAGGCTAGAAAACAGTTTGCCGAGTCGCCGGGCGGTTTGCCTGACGTAGTCGTGGCGTGCGTGGGCGGCGGAAGCAATTCAATCGGCATATTCAAAGGATTCCTTGACGAAGCGAGCGTGCGGCTTGTCGGCGTGGAGGCCGGCGGCAGAGGAATAGAATCAGGATTGCACGCGGCGCGTTTCTCCGACGCAAAGAAAGGCAGGGTGGGCGTGTTGCACGGTACCAAGTCATTTGTGTTGCAGGACACTGACGGCCAAATCGCCGAGACTCATTCGGTGAGCGCGGGGTTGGACTACCCCGCAGTGGGCCCCGAGCACGCCGCGCTGCGCGAAAGCGGCAGGGCAAGGTACGATTACGCTACCGACACGGAGGCGCTCGCCGCTTTTAAGCTGCTCTCGGAAAAGGAGGGCATCCTTCCCGCGCTGGAGAGCAGCCACGCGCTCGCGTGGGTGGTAAAGCACGCCAGCGAGCTTGCAGACAAGAGGGTTCTGGTCAACTTGTCCGGCCGGGGGGACAAGGACGTTTTCCACGTTGCCAATGAATTGGGTGAACGAATTGACTAGGTTCGCCTCAATGTTTGAGCGGCTCCGCGGCGAGAAGAAGAAAGCAATCATACCGTTTTTTGTCTTGGGCGACCCCGACGAAGAAACAAGTTTTGAAGTGCTAAAGGCGGCGATTGACGGGGGCGCCGACGCATTAGAGCTGGGTCTTGCTTTCTCGGACCCAATTGCCGACGGCCCGACGGTACAGGCGGCGGACGTTCGCGCGCTCGCGTCTGGAATGAATACCGGCAAAGCGCTTGCGCTAGTCAAACGCGTGCGCGCTTACTCGCCAAAGACCCCGATTGGCTTGCTCGTTTACTATAACCTCGTATTCCAGCCCGGCGTTGACGCGTTCTGCGCCGCAGCGAAGGAGGCGGGTGTTGACGCGGTGCTTGCAGCCGACGTGCCCGTCGAGGAAATAACACCGCTAAAGGAGGCGTGCGTCAAGCACGGGCTTGATACCGTGATGCTTGCCGCGTTGACTACGCCGGAAGAAAGGCTCGAACGGATTTTGAAGGTTGCGTCAGGATACTTGTACGTCGTCTCGGTGTTGGGCGTGACCGGCGCGAGAAAAGACGTGCAGGACGAGACGCTTGAGCTGATTGTAAGGCTGCGCAAGCGCACGCAGCTTCCGCTCGTCGTGGGCTTCGGCATCTCGACGCCGCAGCAGGCACGGCGCGTGTGCGACGCGGGGGCGGACGGCGCGATAGTGGGCAGCGCGCTCATCAAGGCATTGCAAGAGCATGCGGGCGATGCCGAGGCTCGTGCCGCCGAGGCGAAGCGGTTCGTGGCAGGGTTGAAGAACGGCTTAAGACCAGCGGAATGATTACTGCAAGTTAAGCTTTATTTAGTCCGCTTACTAAAAGAGTCTAAAATGGCGGTACGCGATTCTAGCTGGTTTTCAAGCGCGCTTTACTCGGACTTCCCCCGGCACTACCAGACTTTTTCCAGCCTGAACGCGTTCGCCCGGAACCGCCTTTTGCGGGCTTTGCAGGTGCCCCGCGTTCCGGATGAGAGAGTCAGTGCGTTGGAAGTCGGGCCGGGCTTTAGTCCGATGCTTACGCAGAAAAATTTCGGCCGTTCGACGTTCCTCGACTTTTCCGGATGGTTCACGAAGCACCTGAAAACGGGATTGGACCGAGTCGCCCCGGAAAGGGCGCGCGAGTACTTGATGGCGGTTAGAAATGTCGGTTGGACGAACCAGCCTCACCTGAATAGATTGTACGGCCCGAAGCAGTTGGCGCAGGTCAGAGCCGACGCGCAGGCAAGGCTTGACGCGATGGCCGACTCGGAGGGCCTTGAACCTGAACGGTTCTCCTTCGTGAAAGGCGACTTGCGCCGCCTTCCGTTCGGGCCCCATGCGTTCCACTTGGCGCTGCTACCCGAAGTACTCACCCACATTGAACCGGAGAAGCGCGCGGACGCAGTTGCAAGGCTTGCCGACGCGGTGACCCACCGGCTCGTCATCGTCGACCGGCCGCCGCAACCGGGCCTTTTACTCGAACCCGAGCCGGTAAGAATCATCCGGCCCGAAGCGCCGACCGTAAAGCCGGTGATGTCGGAGCAGGCGGTTGACCCCGAAGAGCTCCGAAGAGTGCTTATAAGCAAGGGCTTCAGGGTGCGCGTGGAAAGGCACGATTTCAGCCACCTGCCGGAATTCAAGGATACGGAAGGCTATTTCCTGCTTACTGCGGACAGGCGGATGCCAGCGCGGGTCAGGCGGGGCGTGGCGGGCCGTAAGGTGCGGCGTAGCGGACGAGTGCGCTGACAACGGAACAAATACGCTTTTTACCTGTTGCAGCCCATAATAGTTTATTATGGATGGATTCGAGTTCGGCGAGAAATTCAAGCTCAAGGTGTCCGGTAGTAGCCACGGCCCAAGCGTCGAGCTGGAGCTTTACGGTTGTCCGGCGGGAGTAGAGGTTTCGGTTCAAGACATCCAGGCCGAGCTTGACAAGCGCAAGCCGGGCCAGAGCATTCTTACTACTTCGCGCAAGGAAGACGATTTAGTGGAAGTTTCAAGCGGGATAGCGGACGGACTGACAACGGGCGGCGCTATCAGCATGCTTATCCGCAACAAGAACACTATTTCCGCCCATTATGAATCAATCAAGTTCAAGCCGCGGCCGAGCCACGCCGATTATCCCGCCCGCGTCAAGTACGGTATGGATTTTGACTTGCGCGGCGGAGCGTTCTTCTCAGCGCGCATGACTGCCGCGTTCGTGATGGCCGGCGCGGTGGCAAAGAAATTCCTCGCGCAAAAAGGCGTCAAAACGATGGCGTTCACGAAAAGCATCGGCAAAGTAAACGTGGCACGCGAGGTCTCTGACGAAGAAATACTGACAAATGTTTACCACAACCCAGTCAACACTGCCGCACCCGAAGCGGCCGAGGCAATGGTTGCAGAGGTTGAGGCCGCACGGCGCGACGGCGACTCGGTCGGCGGCGTGGTGGAGTGCCGCGTTACTGGGCTGCCTCCCGGCGCCGGAGACCCGTTGTTCAAATCCATCGAGAGTACGATTGCGCAGGCGGTATTTGCGATTCCTGCGGCCAAGGGAATCGAATTCGGCTCCGGCTTTGCCGGCTCTGCCTCGCGCGGCTCGGCCAACAACGACGAGTACCGGCTTAAGGATGGCCGCGTGGTAACCACGTCAAATAACTCGGGCGGAATACTGGGCGGATTGAGCACGGGAATGCCCATAGTGTTCAGGGTGGCGTTCAAGCCTACTGCCAGCATATTCAAAGAACAGCGTACAGTGGACTTATCAAGCATGACTGAGACCACGCTGAAACTCGAGGGCCGCCACGACCCGTGCATCGCGATAAGGGCGGTGCCGGTAGTGGAGCACGTCGCGGCTTTTACGACGGCAGACATTCTACTGAGGCCTGAAGAACGTGGACGAAATTGAAGTAAGACCGGCCGACGGCATGGACGCGTCGGTTGCCGCGCCGCCAGCCAAGGCGTACACTCTGCGCGCGCTCTTTCTCGCCGCACTCGCGCCTGGCCGAAGCGTATTGACAAACCCGCTTTACGGCGACGACCAGCGTTACGCCATGGGCGCGTTGACTGGATTCGGCGCGTCGTTCACGCAAGAGGCTGACCGCGTCGTGGTAGACGGCGCGGGCGGGGGTTTGCTTGCCCCTGAGAAAGTCTTCATCGGCAATTCTGGCGTCTCGATGCGTTTTCTTTGTTCTGTTGCCGCGCTTGCGGGCAAGGGCGGCGAAAAGATTGTGGTTGACGGCGACGAGCGGATGCGACAGCGCCCTGCCGGCGAGCTCCTCGACGCGCTCGAAGCGCTCGGCGCGGGCGTAAGCACGGCCCGGGGTGATGGATGCCCACCGATAGAAATTATAGGCAAGAGCCTGCGCGGCGGCAAGGCAGTTGTCGACGCGGAAAAGAGCTCGCAGTTCGTCTCGTCGCTGCTTGTGGCGTTGCCGCTCGCGCCAGAGGATTCAGTCTTATCGATTAAAGGCGCGTTCAACTCACGGCCGTACGTCGGAATCACGCTTGACTGCATGAAGGAATTCGGCGTAAGAGCGGCGGATGAGGGTAATCGGTTCACGGTCAAGGGCCAGCAGTCTTACACGGCGCGTGAATACGCTATTGAAGGCGATTACTCTTCGGCGTCGTTCTTCTTCGAGGCAGCTGCCATCACGGGCGGGCGCGTTCGAGTATCAAACTTGAAAGAGGATTCCTTGCAGGGCGACAAGCGTTTTCTTGAGCTAATGCGTGGAATGGGCTGCAAGGTGGATTGGAGTAATGGTACGGTCTTGGTTGAGGGGCCGGATCGGCTCGAGCCGGTTGACGCGGATATGGCGGATTGTCCTGACATCGTGATGCCACTAGCAGTGGCTTGCGCCTTCGCCGACGGAGAGAGCCGCATAGCTAACGTCGGGACGCTCAAGTACAAGGAGAGCGACAGGCTTGAAGCAGTTCGGAGCGAGCTCGCACGCATGGGTGTGAATGCTCAAGTAATAGACGGCGAAGAATTAGTCGTCAAGGGTGTTAACCCGGAAAACTTGCATGGTGCGGCCATTGAAACGTATAACGACCACCGCATTGCTATGTCTTTCGCGGTTGCCGGGCTGCGTGTGCCGGGCGTCAGGATAAGAAACCCGGGTTGCGTGAGCAAGAGTTTTCCAGACTTCTTTGAACGGCTTGAAGCGTTGCGCTAGACAACGGGGCGCGGTCTTGGCTCAGCGGGGTGCCGTGATTGCTTGGGCTGGCTGAATTCAGAGAGCACCCTGCGCGCCTTGGCGCCAACTGAATCTTCTGTTACTATCGTGTGCGCTGCGGAACGGTAATGGCCCTCACGGGCGACGAGTATTTCACGCAACCGGCCTTCCGGGTCTTCGCCTTGCAGCAAGGGCCGCTTGGCAACCTCTTCGGGGTTGCGCATGAGCCGTGCAACCAGCTTTTCCGGGCTGGCGCTCAAGTAGAACACGCGGCCGTTGTGGCGTAGCGTCGAGACGTTGCGCGGGTCCAGCACGGCTCCCCCACCGGTTGCTATTATCACGTTCTTGAGCTTGCTTACGCGCGCGATGACGTCTGCCTCAAGGTGCCTGAACGCGGGCTCCCCGTCCTCGCTGAATATTTCGTGAATGCTTCGGCCAGCGGAGCGTTCAATTTCGTCGTCGGTGTCTATGAAGCGCCAGTGCAGTCTTTCTGCGAGTATCTTGCCAAGGCTGCTTTTTCCACTGCCCATCATTCCAACAAGCACGATATTGGGCCTATCCATAAACAGGATTATCTAAACACGATTAAAAGCCTGTTGATGAAACGTGAATAGGAATTACGGTGAAGGTTTGGCGGCAAGAACGTCACTGGCTTAGGCGCGGATAACCTGCTTGCCGCGCTGGAACTTGGCATCCAAGAAGCGTTTGTACCTACTGCGGCAACGGGCGATGCAATTATATTGCGGGCGCGCGGTAGATTGAGTATGCTTTACCGGCAACCGGATTACTTTGAAAAGGATGGAGCGGCAAGCTGATGCGCGAACCACGAACTCGAGAGGAATACTTCGCACAGAAAGTAGAGGCTGCACGAAAGGTCCTTGAGGCACTGCATCGCGGCGAACGGACTGGCGTAAAAGGATTCACGCTTGAACGCAGGGCTTTCGTTCACGGCAACCCCGAGCACGGCGCGATTGCTCAGGCTACGCCTCCACGCGGAGTTGATTGGGTGGTTAACTCGCCCCACCCGACGGCAGAACCGTTTATAGTCACAATATTTCCTCGCATCGGCGACTTGAACGCCTTGGTTGAACACGCCGGAGACCTTGTCTTTGGAGGTTTTGGTTCTCCGGGAATAGACCTAAGCGGCTCGGTTGGAACGGTTTCCGCGAAGATAGTGCGGCCGGAAAGCCGCCGTCCGTTCGTTTTCATCGACCACGCGCAAAGCGGTTATAGAACTACCAAAGATTACGATGAATTTACTTGGGATGGAAACCACTTGGTTCAAAGCCCTAGCATGCGCGAGTCGTTTCCACGCAAGTTAGCCACGCGTTACGCTGGCTGGCGGCTTCACGCGTTCGGCCACTTGTTCGGTCAGACTGAGCAAGGCGGAGAACTTGACGGCATTAACCGTATCGTACTACAGCGGACCCACAGTTCAAGCGGTGAGGAACTGGGACAAACCAACAAGGACTTCTTCGCCCGCGCTGCTGAAGCACACGGATTCCGGGTGCGCGTGTCTCCACATAGAGTCTACGCGATTCGGCCGCGCTCGGTCCGCGGGCGCTAGGCGCAAATTACTCCCAGCTTAGATTGCCCGACGTCTGGTACTCGGTGACGCGTGTCTCGAAGAAGTTCTTTTCCTTAGACAAATCCACTGATTGGCTCATCCACGGGAACGGGTTCTCGGTGTGGTACTGCTTTGGCAGCCCGATTCGTTCGAGGCGGCGGTCGGCAATGTACTCTACATAGTCGATGAACTGTTGCGCGTTTATTCCGAGTATTCCTTGAGGGCACGCGTCGAGCGCGTACTTCTTCTCGAGCTCGACGGACTGCTTGATTAGCACAACTAACTCGTCTTGGAACTCTTTGCTCCACACTTCGGGGTTCTCAGTGCGAATCGTGTTGATGAGGTCGCAGCCGTAAGCCAAATGCAGGCTTTCATCGCGCATGATGTACTCGAATTGTTCACCTATGCCTATCATCTTGTTCTGGCGTTTTAGCGCGAGCATCATGGCGAAGCCGGCGTAGAAGAATATGCCCTCCATGATGACGTAATAACCAACTAAATCGTGCAGGAACTTTCGTAAATCCTCGGTTGTCTTCGTCTCGAAGTTTGGGTCGAAGATGCTTTTCGTCAAATCAACAACGAAGTCGTCCTTGTCCTTGATTGACGGAATGGTCTTGTACATGTTGTATATCTCGTCGGGGTTGAGGCCGAGCGTGTCACAACAGTAGATGAAGGTATCGGTGTGGATTGCTTCCTCGTATGCCTGCCGTAGCATGTACTGGCGGCACTCGGGGTTGGTGACGTGGCGGTATATTGCCAGAACGATGTTGTTGGCGGTGAGCGATTCTGCGGTCGAGAAGAAACCCAGATTCCATAAGATCAAGCGTCGTTCGGTCTCGCTTAGCACGGTTGTCGATTTCCATTGTTCGACGTCTTTCTGCATCGAGACTTCTTCAGGCGTCCAGTTGTTGGCTACGCCTGCCTTGTAGTGCTCGCGCGCCCAGAGGTAAGTCATGGGCAAAATCTTGTTCGGGTCGGTCATTGAGTCGTTTATTATGGGCATTATATCACCTTATTGGCATGATTCGCACGTCGGGTCGTCTATCCTGCAAAGTTTGGGCGTGAAGCCCGGCGTTGAAGCTATTTGTACGGGCGCGGTTGAGGGGTCCGTGCCAGTTGCGCCCGGCGCGGTTGTCTCCATCGCGTGGTACTCGCGTTTTTGCGTAAAGCCGTACTTGGCCGCGTCGAGCGTTGATTTCTCTATCTGGCTCGCGGCGAGCGTTCGGAGGTAGTACGTTGTCTTCAAACCCATCTTCCACGCGTAGGTGTACATTTCGTGCAACCTCGTCCCCGATGCGCCTTTCATGTATAGGTTGAGGGACTGGCTCTGGTCAATCCACTTGCTCCGAACCGCGGCGTGGCGGACGAGCCATTCGGTGTCGATTTCGAATACTTCCTTGTACTTGGACCGGAGTTTGTCGGGCAGTGCGGCGAGGAGTTGTACGCTGCCGTCGTAGTACTTGAGCTGGTCGAGCATCTCATCGTTCCACGCTCCGAGCGCCTTGAGGTCGGTTACTAAATACGAGTTGACTACGGTGAACTCTCCGCTGATGTTCGCCTTGACGTAAATGTTCTTATAGATTGGTTCGATTGTTGGAATGCAGCCGGCAATCGTTGAAATCGTGGCGGTTGGCGCTATGGCCATGGTGTTCGAGTTGCGCATTCCATACTGCCGCACGTGCTCGCGCACAGGCGCCCAGTCGAGGGTCTCGACTCGTTGCAGGGGAATTTGTACGCCGCGTTCCTCCTCCAGCAGGGCAAGCGAGTCGAGTGGAAAGATTCCACGGTCCCACTTGGAGCCCTTGAAACTCGAGTAAGCGCCTTTTTCTTTCGCTATTTCGCTCGATGAGAGTATGGCGTGGTAGGCTACTAGTTCCATCATCGAATCGGAGAAGGCAACTGCGGCTTCCGAATCAAAGTTGAGGTCGAGCTTGTAGAGCGCGTCGTGCAAGCCCATTACGCCCAAACCTATTGGCCGGTGGCGGAGGTTAGAGTTTCGCGCCTCGTCGGTTGGGTAAAAGTTGATTTCGATGACGTTGTCGAGCATTCGTATGGCGGTCTTGACTGTCCTTGCAAGCAAGTCCTTGTCTAGCTTGCCGTCAACGACGTGGCGGGCGAGGTTGACCGAGCCGAGGTTGCACACCGCAGTCTCGTCGGCCGAAGTATTAAGCGTGATTTCGGTGCACAAATTTGACGAGTGGACGACTCCGTCGTGGTCTTGCGGTGAGCGGATGTTGCAGGGATCCTTGAAGGTAATCCACGGGTGACCCGTCTCAAAAAGCATGCTGAGCATCTTGCGCCACAGCTTAACAGCGGAAACAACTTTGTGTTTGCGGATCTTTCCGTTGCGCGCCATTTCTTCGTATTCCGCGTAACGCTTCTCGAACTTTTTCCCGTATATGTGGTGCAAGTCGGACACTTCCTCCGATGAGAAGAGCGTCCACGTGCCGTCTTCGAGCACGCGCTTCATGAACAAGTCCGGAATCCAGTTCGCAGTATTCATGTCGTGCGTGCGGCGGCGTTCGTCGCCCGTGTTTTTCCTTAGGTCGAGGAAGTCCTCGATGTCCAGATGCCACGTCTCAAGGTAGGCGCACGTGGCGCCGCGGCGCTTGCCCGAGCGGTTGATAGCCATCGTCACGTCGTTGGCTATCTTGAGGAAAGGTATAACGCCTTGGCTCTCGACTTTCGTGGTTTTTATCCACGAGCCGGTTGCGCGCAGGTTGGTCCAGTCATTGCCTAATCCGCCGCTCCACTTTGAGAGCTGCGCGTTGTCGCCGAGGCACTTGAATATGTGCTTCAAATCGTCCTCAACCGTAGTGAGGTAGCACGAGCTGAGCTGGGGATTCGTGGTGCCCGAGTGAAAAAGCGTGGGCGTGGAAGAGACGAAGCGCAGCGTGGAGAAGATCTCGTAGAACTCAAGCGCCTTATCGTTCTTATCCTTCTCGTTGAGGGCGAGTCCCATTGCCACTCGCATCCAGAACGATTGCGGCAACTCCAGACGCGTGTCACCCAACTTCAAAAAGTACCGCTCGTAGAGCGTCTGTATGCCGATGAAACCGAAGAATTGGTCCCGCTCGAGGTTAAGGCCCTTAGAAAGGCGTTCGAGATCGAACTCCAGCAGCGCTGGGTCGAGCAAGCCGTCCTCAACGCCGCGCTTTATCCCTTCAACGAATTTTTCGCGGTAAGCCATGCCGTGAAAGTCGTCGGCCGCGGACTTGCCGATTACTTCCTTGTACAGTTTCTGTAGAAAGAGCCGCGCGGAAACGTGGCTGTAGGCAGGGTCGTGCTCGATGAATGATATTGAAGAAAGGACTAGGGCTTTCTGGATTTCTTCCGTGGTGACGCCGTCATAAATATTTTTTATCGCTTCTTTTGCAATGGTGTCGATTGACACGTCTTCTTCAAAGCCCTTGCTGGCGCGGGCGATTGACGCCTTGAGCTTGCTTAGTTCAAATAATACCATTCGGCCGTCGCGTTTTTTGACGCGTAGCTTGCCGAGCAGCGATTTTTGCACGTTCTCGTGGCGGGCGCGCTCGCGGTCGTCGTGGCGCTTGGCGCGGTAGAGAATGTACTCTTTTGATACTTCGTAGAGGCCGCGTTTTACGAGGTGCTTTTCCACGAGGTCTTGAATGTTCTCGACGTTTGGGAAGAAGTCGGTGAAGCGTTCCTCGACTTCGCGCGTGATATCAACCGCAATCGCGTCTATGAGGTCTTGCGGCACGCTTGCCCCGGTGGCTTTGACTGCCTTGCCTATGGCGTTGCCGATGCGGCCCGAATCAAAGTCTACTACTTCGCCGTTGCGTTTTACCACCATCATGTTACCGTTTTCCAAGCGAATCCCTCCCTACAAATTGATTAAAAGCGCCGAAGCGCGACAGAGCTGGTTAGAGCTCGCGCAAATCCAGCCAAAATCGTTTCCCACCGGCTTGTCAACCCCGAAGCAACGCCGAATTTCGTCGTTTTTCGGTAACGCTCTTCGCGGGGATATCAAGACGACAAACTCCACTTTAAGCTTTTTGGTCAAAAACGCACCTAACCAACAAGTAAACGCGTAACTGAGGGGTTTTGCCGCAAGATACTTCGCCGATTGCCGACAAAAGAACGGATAATTTGTTACCCCTTGAAGCGGGTGGCGTGGAAACTAATATATTGTAATCCGTGGTTGCAATTACTCCTCAACTGGAAACGGGTAGGAAAACGTTCCGGGGGAGAAGATTGTTTTTTGTTAGGGGTGGGGAGGCATGCAGTTCAACATACGTAAACGCACGGGTGAGGTAGTCGCTTTCGACCAATCGAAGATTACCAACGCAATCTATAACGCGGCGAAGGCTGTTGGCGGAAGAGACCGCAAGCTCGCACTCGAATTATCGAACAAAGTATTTCTTGAACTGCAAACACAATTCCCCGGCGACGCAATACCTCCAGTCGAAGCCGTACAGGACATCGTTGAAAAGACGCTCATAAAGGAAGGTCACGCCAAGACCGCCAAGACTTACATACTCTACCGCAAACAGCACGAGGACTTGCGCGACGTCGAGGCGCTGATGAACTCGTTCGACTTGATTCACGGCTACATCGGCAAGACTGATTGGAAGGTGAACGAGAACTCGAACATGACGTACTCGTTGCAAGGATTAAACAATTACATTGCCGGCGAAGTGATTGCCAACTACTGGCTGCGAAAGTTGTACCCCGCAGAGATTGGCGACGCACACGCCAGCGGCGATTTGCACATCCACGACCTCGGCACGCTCGGGCCGTACTGCGTCGGCTGGGACTTACAGGATTTGCTCACGCAAGGATTCGGCCACGTCAGCGGCAAAATCGATTCAAAACCAGCGGGACACTTCCGCACTGCGCTCGGCCAAGTAGTCAACTTCTTCTATACCTTGCAGGGCGAGGCCGCCGGCGCACAGGCATTCAGCAGCTTTGACACCCTCCTCGCACCGTTCATCCGCCACGACAACCTCTCCTACGATGAAGTCAAGCAATGCATGCAGGAATTCACGTTCAACGTCAACGTCCCCACACGAGTAGGATTCCAATGCATGTCGGAAGACACCACAATCCTTACCCCGGAAGGCTGGAAATCGCACGGCCAACTAAAAGTAGGCGACGTAATACGCACGTTTAACGCCAAGACCGGCCAAACGGAGGACAAGCCAATCAAGCGACTCTTCTCACGTCAATACAAGGGCAAAATGTTCAACCTGCGCAACCGCATTCAAGACCAGCTCGTCACGCCCGAACACCGCGTCGTACGCAAGCCGTTCAACTCACCCGCTCGGGAATACGTGCTCGAACCAATCGAGAAAGTAATCGAACTCAAGTCCCCGGTAATCATTCCAGTAGCGGGAACGAACTGCCGGCTGGACGCCCAGATAAATGACGACGAGATACGCCTACTGGCTTGGCTCATTGCCGAGGGCACGAGTGAACATCCCAGCCAAAAGCACCGCCAGTGCGGCCGCATCACGCTGGTGCAATCCGCCACGGCAAACGGCGCGTACTGCACCGAGATACAGGAAACGCTCGACGTCCTCGGCCTCGATTACGGATTCACCGAGAAGCACGGCACGCAATACAGCCCGAACAGCGTAATGCACCAGTGGCGTATGAACGCCGGGTCGTCACGCCGCGTGCACTCGCTCTTCGGGGAAAGCTACGACATCAAGCACATCCCGCCAATACTTCGCCAGCTAAGCCAGAAACAAGCACGACTCTTCCTAGAAACGTACCGAAAGGCCGACGGCCAGAAGGACGCGTTCAAGATAAGCGTATCCGACGAACGCGTGCTCGAAGGGTTACAGCAAATCGCTTGCGACGCAGGCTACGGTTTCACTACGCTCAACCGTGGCAAGACCGCCATAGGCAACAAACCGATATACGTCCTGAGAATAATCGAGCACAACGATACCTACATCCAAGAAATTCGCGAAGTGGACTACGAGGGCGTGGTATGGTGCCCAAATACTGACAACGAGACCGTGATCGCGCAACGCAACGGCAAAGTGTTCATAACCGGAAACACTCCGTTCACAAATATCACGATGGACCTCTCGGTGCCGAAGAACATGGCGAGCATGCCTGCAATAATTGGCGGCAAACCGGTTGGCGCGCCGTACGGTGATTATGCCGAAGAGATGACGCTGCTCAACCGCGCGTTCGCCGAGACGATGATGGAGGGCGACGCCAAGGGCCGCGTGTTCACCTTCCCAATACCGACCTACAACATTACGAAAGACTTCCCGTGGGAAAGCGATGTCACGCAGAAAATCTTCGAGATGACTGCCAAGTACGGCATTCCGTACTTCGCCAACTTCATCAACAGCGACATGAGCACAGAAGACGCACGTTCAATGTGCTGCCGGCTTCGGTTGGACAACCGCGAGCTGCGCAAGCGTGGCGGCGGATTGTTCGGCGCCAACCCGTTAACGGGATGCTATGACGAAAAGACCGAGATACTCACGGAGAACGGCTGGAAGCACTTCGCCGACCTTTCGACGGACGACGCGGTATTCACGTTAAGGCAGGATAACGTCATCGAAGCACACAAACCGAACCGGCTATTCGTCTACGATTGGAACGGAGAAATGTACAACTTCAAGACCAAGTCCCTGGACCTGCTGGTAACGCCCAACCACCGCATGGTTGTCGACCACAAGGGCGGGCACCTTGGAAACAAGCTCTCAAGGACGTTCGTAGAAGCGCAAGACTTCAATCACAACGTGCACCGCATACCAAAGCAAGGAACGTGGGCAGGCGTAGAGGAGGAGTATTTTGAGCTGCCGCAAATCAATTACACCAAGTACGGCGCGCAAGGAAAGACCGCGTACACCGTGACAACCCAACTACTGAAAATTAAGATGGATAGCTGGCTCAAGTTCTTCGGCATCTGGCTGGCCGAGGGAAGCTATGACAACGACGGCATCGCGGCCGGCCACGGATACCGGGTATTCATCACGCAACGCCGCGAGAACGTGAGAAAAGACATAGAATCAATGCTGCGGGAGCTGCCGTTCTCTTTCGCGGCCGAGGGCGACAATTACGTCATCTGCAACAAACAGCTCTGGACGTACCTAAAGCAGTTCGGCCGCGCATACGACAAGCACGTTCCGGCAGACCTGAAGAGATTGGGCAAACGGCAGTTACGCATCCTGTTCGACTGGATGGTCAAAGGCGACGGCCACGTGCGCAAAACCACGGGCCAGACAAATTATTGGACGTCTTCAAGCCGCTTGGCCGGAGACCTGCAGGAGATTGTAATGAAGCTCGGCTGGCTTGGAACGCTGAGCGAGCGCAATCGGGGAGAAATAAGCATTGAAGGCCGCACCCACAAGACCGTAACCAATTATTGCATCGGTGTGCAAAAGTCCGGCCGCTACCGCCTCAGAGCGGGTGGCATAAAGAAGGTTGCGTACAACGGCAAGGTATACTGCTGCGAGGTGCCCAATAACACGGTAATGGTCAGGCGGCACGGAAAAGTATCGTGGTGCGGAAACTCCATCGGCGTGGTGACGATGAACCTGCCACGCGTCGGCTACTTGAGCAAGAACGAGGACGAGTTCTTCGAACGCCTCACGAAGTTGATGGACATTGCCCGCGACTCGCTCGAACTCAAACGCAAGATTTTGGAGAACTTCACCGACAAGGGAATGTACCCGTACTCTAAGTACTACTTGCGCACGGTCAAGGAGGCGACGGGCGATTACTGGACCAACCACTTCAACACAATAGGGCTCGTCGGAATGAATGAGGCCCTCACCAACCTGCTCGGCACCACGATTGCGACCAAGGAAGGCATCGCGTTTGCCGCCAAGACGCTCGACTTCATGCGCGACAGGCTCGCTGACTACCAGGAAGAAACGGGCAACTACTACAACCTCGAGGCAACGCCGGCCGAAGGCACAAGCTACCGGCTCGCGCGAAGCGACAAGAAAAAATATCCCGACATCCTTGTTGCCAACAACTCGCCGGAAGCAAAGCCGTTCTACACCAACTCTACGCAGCTACCGGTCAACCACACCAACGATATCTTCGAGGCGCTGGAATTGCAGGAACCGTTGCAGACGCGTTATACCGGAGGCACGGTGCTGCATGGGTTCTTAGGCGAAAGAATTGATTGGCGGGCTGCCCGCACTGCGGTCAAGCGCATAGCAGAAAATTACCGCCTGCCGTACTTTACGCTCACGCCGACGTTCAGCGTCTGCCCCAAGCACGGTTATCTTTCCGGCGAACACGTTTACTGCCCCATCTGCGACGGCGAGATAGGGTTCAAGGAGGGTGAAGAAAATGGAAAACGAGAGGACACGGTGCGAAGTATACAGCAGAATAGTGGGATACTTGCGGCCAGTAGACCAGTGGAATGAAGGAAAGAAGGAAGAGTACGGCCTGCGAAAGGAATTCGCGCTCAAAGAGTGCTAGAACCGCATGCAGTTCGGCGGAGTGCAGAAAACGAGCTTCATAGACTACCCCGGCGAGATCAGCGCCGTGCTGTTCACGCAAGGGTGCAACTATAGCTGCGCCTATTGCCACAACGCCGACTTAATAGCTTTCAAGGAAAGCGCGGACGAGAGCGAACGCGTAATCGCCGACCTCCTAACCCGGAAGAAGAACGTTGACGCGGTGACTATTACGGGCGGCGAGCCTACCGTACAACGCGACTTGCCCCAGTTCATGAAGCGCTTGAAGGATGAGGGGTTCAAAGTCAAGCTCGACACTAACGGGTCAAACCCGGACTCGGTGAAAATGATTCTCTCCAAAGGCCTTGCCGATTACATGGCAATGGATGCGAAAACCTCGCTCAAAAGGTACCCCGAACTCGCCTTTACCGGCGTGAGCGAACGCGTGCAAGCAACTAGCAGGATAATCATGGATTCCGGCGTTGACTACGAGTTCCGTACAACAGCGTTTCCGCCCCTCGTCGGAGAGAGCGAGATGGAGGACATGGCGCAGTGGCTCTCCGGCGCCGAGAACTATTTCCTGCAACAATTCAATCCCGGCCACACCAACCACCCCAGCGCCAAACTAATCGCGCCATACTCGGTCAAAACGCTCTCGCGCCTGCTCGACATCATCCGCCCCCGCGTCAAGAACGCCTCGCTTCGGGGAGTCGACGTGCCCACGCCCGTAGAAAAGTGCTCTTGCTAGCAAAAACGATTGAAATAAATCTCAGTCCACACTAATTTCAAGCATGACAAATCTGGCTCGACGGAACTCGTTGCTGTTAAAGCACGCCCGCACCGCAACCTACGCGCTGGCAGTCTTACTCCTTGCAGTTACCATATTCTTTGCAGGCAACGCGCGCGGAATCAATTACATTAAACTCGCGGACAATACCGGATTTCTCGCCTTCACGTTTTTGTGCCTCGCGCTCGCCGTCACTCCAATACGCAAACTCTCCCCGTCCTTCGCACTCAACCCGCCGCTCTACCGAGCGCGCCGCGCGCTCGGGGTGAGCGCGTTCGGCTTCGCCCTCGTTCACTCCGCGTTACGATCCGGCGTCCAGTACGGCGTCAGCTTCGAACGCTTCCTCTTCGTCGCTTCCGGCAACGGCGTTATCTACGGGGTGATTGCCTTCGCCATACTCCTGTTGCTCGCCTCGATTTCGACGGACTGGGCCGTGCGCAAGATGGGCAAGGCATGGTTCGACGTGCAGAAGCTCGCCTACCTCGCCTATCCGCTCATTGTCAGCCACGCGGTGATTGCAGGCATCGACTTTTCCAGCATCAACGCTTATAGCGCGTCATTCGTGCTGGTCGCCGCCGCGACGCTCGTGCTCGAGGCGGCGCGGGTGTGGAAAGAACGAATAACATAGTGACTAACTTTTAAGCAAAGTTTATTAAGTAATTCAGGCACTGTAAAGTATGGCTTTTGTTCGAAGCAAACAGGTTCGCGGCCGAACGTATTACCAGCTAGTCGAAAGCAAGCTAGTCAACGGCAAGCCCGTCCAGAGAGTGATAAAACACCTTGGCCCGGAAGGAAAAGCCAAACGTTTTTGTGCGGACAATGGCCTGCAATTCCCCGACACCCCCACAACTGCCTCGCATGATTCTTTCTTTACTTCCCCACACCAAGCCGCTGAGCTAGTCACTGCACTGAAGGGTAGGCAGGAGATTCCGCTTAAATTCGCGTATTTGGAAGACGGCGCGGAGAACTGGCGGGGAGTGGTGGAATCCAAAGAGTATGGGCTGGGCAGCACCGAAACGGAGCTCATAGCGGTTAACGCGGCCAAAATTATAGGCGAGGTCGGAAAAGCCAACATTGTCGACATAGGTTGCGGTACCGGAAAGAAAGCAGTACCATTCATAGCTGAAATGACGCGCATCTCGCAACCGAAATACGTAGCATTCGACATAAGCCCCGCAATGCTTGCGCTTGCCGAATCCAACCTGGTAAAAAAGTTCCCGAAACTTAACACAAACTTTTTCAGTGCGGACTTTGAACAGACCAACCTAGCCCAAGAAATGTTGCGCTTGAGAGAGAACAACTTTCGCAGGTCGCTGTTCTTGTTCTTGGGCAACACGGTTGGAAACGTCGTAGACAAGGGCCGCGTATTAACAAACCTGCGCGAAAGCATGACCTTCGATGATTATCTCTTGCTAGGTATAGAACTGTTCGACTTGAACCGAATATCAAAAATTCTGAGCCATTACCGCGACAGTGCAGAGGTACGAAGGCTGCTTACTGGCGTGCTTAAACGTTACGGCGTTGAAGGCGACGGACGACTCGACGTTTCTTTCAACAATGAGAAAAGCCAGGTAGAAATACACTTGGCACCGCGCCGGGACGCTGACTTGACGGTGAGCGGAAAGAAGATTCGCCTTAAAGAAGGAGAGAAAGTCCTCTTGGCAGTATCTTACAAGGGAACACCTAAACGTCTTCAAATACTTTTAGCGGACACCGGCTTCGTTATAATCCACACTTATTTGAGCCCGGAAGAAGATTACGCACTCGTATTGTGCAAGCCCGCCAGAATGTAAGCGCAAAAAGCTTTTGATCTACACCTTTTCGAACGACGAGCGAGTCGAGTGCGCAGCAGCGCACGACGCAGCGAACGAAAGCAAAAAGGTCGGAGGTGGAGGGAGAGGGATTTGAACCCCCGAACCCCTAAGGGATGAGATGCCTTATCGGCAGCCCCGCTTCATTGTTCGGCGGGGTTCACCAGACCTTGAGTCTCACGCATTTGGCCGGGCTCTGCCATCCCTCCAACTGTTGGCCCGTTATCTTAGTTTTAGTGGGTGGAAGGGCTTTATTAGTTTCGTTGGCGGGGTTAGAAGTAGTCGGGTTCGCGGTACTTGCTAGGGTCGAATTCGTAGGGATTGACTTTATGCTGGATTAACCAGCCAGTAAGGCGTGCTTCGGTAAAAACGCCGTCCTTGAAGAAGGCGCGCATGAACTTGTTTCGAGCTTCAGCTCTTGGCAGCGCTGCCATGACTTTCTTGGCCATTCTGTGCTCGAAGCTAGTTGGAGTACGCGACATGAATGATTTGAAGTCTTGTGGCCGGTGGCGCTTTAAGTATTCTAGCGCGGACATTGTCGCGACAAATTCATGGACTTTCTTTTCTACGGGCCTGTCCAAGCCGTGTATTCCGGGCTGGTACAAATGCAATGCATGGCCAACTTCGTGCGCCATGATTGTGTTAGGGTGGTCCAGCGGAGCCTCAGGAAAGTATTTAACGCCCGGGTTGACCCAGGTAAGAGGCACGCGGCGCTCTTTGCTCGCCATTCCTAAAGGATCGCACCCCCGAAAAGCACGTAGTTCGTCGGGAGTAAGCGTGGCTTCCACACGTTTGCGTGAATTGGTTGGAATCGGGTGAGTATTTTCCAGTCCCCACATCTTGGTTAAGTCGCGCGACCATCTTGCGGCGAGTTTTCGCACGGGTTTCGGAGTAACAGCCATATGATTAATTCTAACGAATGGCTCTTTAAATGAGTTTGCAGTTTAACGTTAATCATGAAGACTGTTGCTATTACGGGTGCGGCGGGAAAGCTTGGCCGCGTTGTCGCGCGCTTCTTTTCCGGAAAGGGCTGGCGTGTTGTTGCAATAGTTTTGCCGGGCCACGCGGTGAGCGCGCGCAATGCGTTGCCGAAGACGAAAATTGTTGAAGCGGATTTGGTTGACCCGTCTGCCAAGGGCATTGCGCGGCTTGCCAAGGCGTTCAAGGGCGTTGACGCAGTAGTGCATTTAGCGGGATTAGTAGATTACCACGCGCCGCGCAGCAAGTTGTTCGAAGCGAATGTTGAAACAACCGGCAACGCTTTGATTGCGGCGCGCAAGGCGGGCGTGAAGAGGTTTGTTTACGCGTCGTCCACGACGCTCTACCGCAAGCCCAAGTATTTGCCGATTGACGAGAACCACCCCGTTGAGGTGGTGAACGAGTACGGGGCGAGCAAGGAGGCGGCCGAGGCGTTGGTGCGCAACAGCGGTGTACCGTACGTTATCTTGCGTCCGTGCGCGTTGTACGGCCCGGCGTTTACCGCGCAGTATGAATCGCTTTTGAAGCGCATTGAGAAAGGAAGGATGCGCTTGATTGGTGACGGCGGCAACCACGTTGCTTTTCTTTTCGAGGACGATGCTGCGGAAGCATTCTTTAAAGCGGCGAGCGGCAAGGCGGTGAACGAAGACTTTATCGTGGCGCCGAACGAGAAGATTACGCAGAGGCAGGCATTTGGCATCGTGGCAGGGGCTTTGGGCGTCAAGCCGCCGTCGAAGAAATTGCCGAAGCGGTTGGCGTGGCTTGCCGCGTTATTTGAAAAGAACAAGGCGGCGTTGCTAGGCAAGAGGCCGAGCGTCACGCTTGAGGAAGTGGATTCCATTTGCGGCGACCGGCATTACGATGCGGGTAAGGCCGAGAAATTGTTGGGCTGGTCGGCGAAGACGCGCTTTAATGATGGCGTGAAAAAGATGGTTGCGGCGCGTTAGTGCAGCACTAAGCCGAACAATAGCTTGAGTAAGAGTAGCGCCCCGACTCCGGCGAGGCCGAATATTCCGGTTATGATGACGTTGATTATGCTTAATGGTAGTTCTAGGCCGTAGGGTTGGCCGAAGAAGTTTATCAAAAGCAAGGCGATTACGCCGAGCACCGTGTTGACGAGGAAGCGCTTGAAGAGGAAGAAGACGACTATTGCGATTACGATTAGCACGATGGCGGTAAAGATGATTCCGAGAGTGCTCATTGTTTGATTAGGAAAATGCCTGTAATAACGGTTTTGGCTAAAGGTGCTAGAATAGGAAGACGAGGAGCCCGATGAAGATGAGGGAGAAGACGACGAAGTTGAACGATTCGCGCCAGCCGATTATTGCCATGAAAGCTACGGCCAGAACTAGTATGCCAACAGGGCCGAATGCTAGGGCGGCGAGAATAAAGGAAACGCTGAGGGAAAGCACTACGAATACGAGTTCTACTAAGAAGAACAGCATTTTAGCTAGTACGGAAACGAACTCGCCCGCGCCAGCGCTGCCCTGCGTGTCGACCACTGCGAAGACCATGAGAAGGAGTAAGAAATACCCCGCGTACAAGTAATACTTTCCCGACAATTCCACCACTCTACAGTAGTAATTAGCCCACCGTGGGCTTTTAAGCCTTGGCAAACGAGCCGCAAGCAAGTTAAAGCATTCCGGCGAAAGAATTGAAGCAATACCGAAACGGCCAAGCGGCCGATTTAAATATCAGTAACGTAATAAGCATATTGTATTTACAATACGAGGGGATGAAGGATGGCTATAAAAGTAACGGTTTACTCGACGCAGGTCTGCCCGTACTGCAGGATGGCAAAAGAATATTTGACAAGCAAGGGCGTGCCCTACGAGGACGTTGACGTTTCTAAGGACCACGCCAAGGCGCAGGAAATGATTGACAAGAGCGGCCAGATGGGCGTACCTGTACTAGACATCAACGGTACGATCATCGTGGGTTTCGACAAGGAAGCAATCGACAAGAGCCTCGGCCGCTAAGCGTACGGATTACGCAGCCAAAGCCGCAGAGTTAAGAACTCGTTGCATCAGGCAATTCTAGGTGAAAAGATGGATATCTACGAGGAGAGCGCACAGCTCCACGAACAACTCAAGGGAAAGCTCGAAGTAACAGGGAAAATCAAGGCCGATACCAAGCGCCAGCTCTCACTCGCATACACACCCGGCGTTGCCGAGCCGTGCCGCCGCATCGCAAAGAACCCTGAAGACGTCTACAAGTACACCATCAAGGGCAACGCGGTTGCTGTGGTGAGCGACGGCAGCGCCGTGCTCGGCTTGGGTAACATTGGTGCACGCGCGGCAATGCCGGTAATGGAGGGAAAAGCATTGCTCTTCAAGGAGTTCGCAGGAATCGACGCGTTCCCAATCTGCATCGAGTCGCAGGACGCGGACGAAATTATTGCAACGGTTCGCAACATCGCGCCGACCTTCGGCGGAATCAACCTCGAAGATATCGCGGCGCCAAAGTGCTTCCGCATCGAGGACGAGTTGCAGGACTTGGACATACCGGTCATGCACGACGACCAGCACGGCACCGCCATAGTTGTCTCCGCCGCACTGCAGAACGGCTTAAAGGTAGTGGGCAAAAACATTGGCGATATCACCATCACCGTGAGCGGTGCCGGCGCTGCAGGCACGGCGATAGCCAAGATACTCCTAGAACAAGGCGCGGGCAACGTTATCGTCATTGACTCCAAGGGCGTGCTCTCTCACGACCGAAGCGACTTGAACGAGGCAAAACTCTCCCTCGCGAAAGCAACCAACAAAAACAACCTTTCCGGCTCGCTCGCCGACGCGCTTGCAGGCGCCGACGCATTTATCGGCCTTTCAAAACCCAATCTAGTCACCAAGGAAATGGTTTCAACCATGGCTAGAGACGCAATCGTTTTCGCCATGGCCAACCCCTCACCCGAGATACTACCGGAAGAGGCGCTCGCCGGCGGGGCCAAAATAGTCGGCACGGGACGCAGCGACTACCCCAACCAAGTAAACAACGTGCTCGCTTTTCCAGGCGTCTTCCGAGGCGCTCTCGACTCGCGAGCGACAAGGATAACGATGAAGATGAAGCTTGCAGCGGCAAGGGCGCTCGCAGCAGTAGTTGCCGAACCCACCGCCGACAAGGTCCTTCCCGACGCTTTCGACAAGGCCGCGGTCAAGGCAGTCAGCGAGGCCGTGGCGCAAGCAAAATAGTTTCACGAAAGAAATTTAAACTTGGAAATGCAATATTTAACAAGAGGTGAGAACAATGGGACCGGGTTGCGGATGCTGCTAATATTAAACGTTGAGGCTCGCGCCTCAACAATCCCCTTCTTTTTAAAAGCTTGAACGCCCTTAATCTAGTCATGGCGGGAAGCTCAATTACGCTGGACAAGAAGTCTTTCAAGGCACTAGCCAGCGATACGCGCATCGCCGCACTCAAGGCGCTAGACGAGCGGCGCAAGACCGCTTCGGAACTCGCAAAAGAACTCGCGTTGACTGTACAAAGCGTTTCCGAGCATTTGGACAAACTAGCCGAGGCAGGGCTCGTTGAACGCGCCGAGAGCGAACGCAAGTGGGTTTACTACTCGTTGACTGATTCGGGCCGAGCCGTGCTGCACCCAGGCTCCGCGCGAGGCTTCTGGGTTCTCCTAGGCATCTCGATACTGGCCTTTGCAGCGGCGTTAAGCCGCCCGGCAACCGACTATTTTACCCCACAACCCTTCGCCGCGCAAGCCTTGCCGACGATGCGAGCCGCCGAAGCCGCCAGTGCCATCACTGTACCAGCCGCCAAGGCCGGCGGCGTCTTGGCGGAAAACGCGGCCGACGCAGCGGCTACGTCTATCCCCAAAACGCTTGGCGCGGCGGCGGAGGCAACGCGCTCGTTCGGGCTCTCGCCCTTGGAGCAGGGTCTGGCGCTCGTTGCCGTGCTCTTGTTCTTGGCCGCAGTGTTCGTACGCTTCCGGCGTGTCTCACGCTAAGGCTTTCAACGGGATTTAAAACCGTTCTCCGCCTAGAATATTGTTGTCATGAAAACAGGCTTATTGGATTCACCGCCAGCCAAGACGCTCGCCGAATACCGTGCGGTTGGAGGCTTGAACGCTCTTACTAAGGTCTTGACTCTATCGCCCGAAGAAGTTGTCGGCATGGTTTTTGAGAGCGGGTTGCGCGGCAAGGGCGGCGCAGGCTATCCGACGGGCAAGAAGTGGTCGTTCCTGCTTGGCAAGAACGAGTGCGTCGTAGTATGTAACGCTGCCGAGAGCGAGCCGGGCTGCGAGAAAGACCATTACTTGGGCGAAGAAAAGCCGCTAATTGTACTTGAGGGCGTGCTCATCGCGGCGGCTGCGCTGGCTGCCAAGCGGTGCGTTGTCCTGGTCAAGCGCAATAGCCCCAGACTCTCCGAATCGTTCGAAAAAGCTCTTGCCGAACTAAAGGCAGGCAAGGTGGCTGGTGCGGAGTCACTTGAAGTCGTCCTCGGCACGAGCCACTACTTGATGGGCGAGGAATCGTCGATAATCAACTTGCTCAACAAGAAACCCCCGCTGCCATACCGACGACCGCCCTATCCTGCGGAGAAAGGTGTGGACGGGTTACCAACGCTTGTTAACAACGCGGAGACATTCGCAAACATCCCACTCATCATCAACCTTGGTGCTGCAGAGTACGCCACTAACGCCTCATTCTTGTGTACCCTGCACTGGCAAGGCAAGAAGAAGCTTGTCGAGGCGCGTTTCGGCGAGTCGATTGAACAGCTCGCCAAACGATGCAAGGTGCCCCTCGACGGCGTGAAAGCCTGCCTCACCACCCCGTCCGGCGGGTTCGTGCCCCGCGAGCTCTTCACCGAGCCCCTCGATTACGACGGCTACGCACGCAAAGGCATTTCCTTCGGCAGCGGTGCAATGATATTCCTCGACGAAAACGTTTCAATTCCACGCCAGACCCTTGAATTAACGAAATTCTTCGGCAAATGGACTTGCAGGCAGTGCAAGGAGTGCAGTAAAGGCATCGGAATCGATGCCGTCGCCGTGCTTGAAGCAGTGTGCGCCGGCACCGCGACGCGCCATGACTACGAATCGCTGGCGAGCTTGTCTGACGCAACCAAGGGCGTGGTTTGCGGGCTTGCACCCGCTGCGGGCCATGCCATCCGCACCGCCACGCGCTTCTACGCTAAAGAGTTTGAAGCCAGTCTGGCGGGCAAAACAGCCGGAACAGATTGCTGGGTTGAAGGCCTATGAAGGGCGAAAACAAGGTAATTGGGCCCATTACGAGTAAGGCGTGGATAGGTTATTAAAGTCGGGTTGAGTTGTCCTTACGAGAGTATAGCTAAAATGACGGTAAAAATTGCAATAAACGGTTTCGGACGCATCGGGCGCAACGTCGTGCGCGCGGCGCTCGGCGATGCCGGCTATGGAAAAAAGTTCGAGTTCGTTGCAGTCAATGACTTGACTGACGCGGCGACCCTAGCACATTTGCTGAAATACGACAGCGTGCACGGCGTGCTCTCGAGCGAAGTAAAAGCAGGAAAAGACGCTATCACGGTTGATGGCCACGAACTCAAGGTTTTTGCCGAGAAAGACCCTGCTGCATTGCCGTGGGGCGAGTTAGGCGTTGACCTCGTGATTGAAAGCACGGGATTATTCCTAACCAAGGGCTCCGCTTCCGCGCACTTGAAAGCAGGCGCTAAGAAAGTCGTGTTGAGCGCACCCGCCAAGGGACCTGTTGACGCGAACTTGGTGATGGGCGTGAACGAGGAAAAGTACGACCCGAAAAAGCACGCCGTAGTTAGCATGGCCTCTTGCACAACCAACTGCCTCGCGCCCGTCGCAAAAGTCCTCAACGAGTCTTTCGGCATCGAAACCGGATTCATGCTCACCACTCACGCGTACACGAACGACCAACGCATACTCGACTTACCGCACAAGGATCTCAGGCGCGCCCGCGCTGCGGCGCTTTCAATGATTCCCACAACTACCGGCGCGGCCAAGGCCGTGGGACTCGTCCTGCCCGAACTCGACGGAAAGCTCTGCGGAATGGCTATCAGGGTACCAGTGCCGGACGGCTCGCTCAACGACTTGACCGTACAGCTCTCACGCGAAGTTACCGCCGAAGAAGTCAACGCGGTGATGAAGGATGCCGCGGCAACAAAACGCTTGAAAAACATCCTCGAATACTCGGAAGCGCCAATCGTTTCAAGCGACATTGTCGGCAACCCGCACTCCGCAATATTCGACGCACCCCTCACGCTCGTGGCGGGCGGCAAGAGCCGCTTCGTAAAGACGCTCACATGGTACGACAACGAATGGGGTTACTCCAACCGGCTCGTAGACTTGGTAAAATACATGATCGACCGAGGAATCTAAAATGACGTTAAACACGCTAGACAACTACAAAACCTTACGCGGAAAAACCGTTCTCTTGCGAATAGACTTGAACAGCGCGTTTGAAGGAAAAAAAATCGTTGCAGGACCACGCTTTGACGAGCACGCAAAAACAGTGGCGCTCTTGGCAAAACAAGGCGCAAAAGTAGTCATTCTAGCACACCAAGGCCGAAAGGGCGACGACGACTTCACGTCCTTGAAAAAACACGCCGAAGCGCTCTGCAAACTAACCAATATAAAAGTCGGCTATTCTGCCGACGCAGAAGTTGTCTCGGAAAAAACGCTCGCCCTCGTACGCGGCTTGAAGCCCGGCCAAGTGCTGCTTCTAGACAACCTGCGCTACTTGGATGAGGAGACGATGGCACACCCGCCGTACGAGCACTCGCAAGGAAAACTCGTCAGTGCGCTCGCCCCGCTGGCCGACTTGTACGTCAACGACGCTTTTTCAATGTGCCACCGCGCCCACGAGTCAATCGTCGGCTTCCCCGAAGTGCTCGCATCTGCCGCTGGCCCTACGCTTGAACACGAAATCGAAGCCGCACGCAAGGCGCGCGAGCAAGCCGCCCACCCGTGTGTCTACGTGCTGGGAGGAAACAAGCCCAAGGAAGCAATCGGGCTCATGCGCCACGCGCTCAAGAAAGTTATTGTCGACAAGATTCTCTTGGCGGGCGTGATAGGCGAATTGTGCATGATTGCGCGAGGCAACGAAGTGCCCGCGCCAACGCGGCAAGCGCTTAAAGACGCTGGCCACTTGGAGTACTTGCTTGAATTGCGTGATTTGATTCACAAGTACCACGAATTCCTCGAGACGCCGTTCGACTTCATCGTTGAAGGCGAGGACGGCGAGCCGCAAGTAATCATGCTGACAAAGATTCATGACTCAGAAAAGCCCATTGGAGACATCGGCCCCAAGACCGCGACCAAGTTCTCTAAAATCATCATGCGCGCCAAAACCGTCTACATGAAGGGACCACCCGGCCGTTACGAGCAAAAAGTCTTCGAGAAAGGAACCAAAACGATTCTAGAAGCAGTAGCTAAGACGACTGCGTACACGCTGGTTGGCGGCGGCCACTCCTCTAGCGCGCTCAAGAAAGAACACATCGCGCTCAACCGATTCTCCTACGTCTCGCTCTCGGGCGGCGCGCTGCAAGAATTCCTCGCCGGCAAGGATTTGCCAGGCATTACTGCGCTCGAACGCTCCGAGAAACGCTTCGGCGCAACATTCGGCTTCCACGCCGCGCCCAAACCAAAACCCGTTGTCGAGAAACACGCGCACAAAACGCCGGCAGTGGAAGAAATTGCAGCGGAAGAACCGGAAGAGAAAAAAGCCGAAAAACCGGCGGCAAAGCAACCCGTTAAAAACAAGGCCAAGAAAACGCTTGTCGAAAAGAAGGCCAAACCAAAAGCGGTAAAGAAGGCGAAGAAAACAAAACCGCAGCCCGCAAAAAGCAAGCCTAAAAAAGCCGCCAAGCCAAAAAAGAAACGCAAATGAGCCGTCAGTGCACAATACAACTAACTTAAACACCGACAGCTGCATCGGCTAATATTTCTACCTCTTCCAGCTTAATTTTTAGACTATGGAATTCGTTTCCGGCTCTGCCGCGTGCCGCATCGGCAAAAAGCTCGTGATAAGCGACTTGCACCTAGCGCTGGAGTTCGAGTTGCAGGAGAAAGGCTTTCTGGTCAACCCTGACTCGGCGCGCACGGCGAGGCCCATTCGCGCGTTGATGCGCAAGGCGCGTTGCAGCGAGTTGTGGGTACTCGGAGACTTCAAGCACGACTCAAGGCATTACACGCACCGCGAGCAAGACGTTGTCAAGGATTTCGTCAACGCGCTGGGCTTTCCCGTTACAGTAGTAAAAGGAAACCACGACTCGCTCCTCGAAAAGAGCAACGTCACAGTCATTCCGGCTCACGGTACCATAATAAAGGAGAAAAACGTGTCGTACGGGTTGCATCACGGTCACACTTGGCCCGCGCCCGAACTCTTTGCCGCTGATTGGCTCTTGATGGGCAACAACCACCCGACGGTGGAATTGCGCGACGACAACCGTTTTCGGTGGATAGAGAAAGCGTGGATAATAGGCGAACTCAAAGTGGGCAAGCGCGACGCCGAACAACGAAAGCTGGCAAAAGAACACGGCGTGGTTGACGGACAAAAAGCGCTCGTGTTCCCAGCGTTCTCTGAACTGTATTTGGGCACTTCGTTCAACGTTGCGCCGCAGTCACGCCTGCTCGGCCCGCTCTTCAAGAACGGGTTATTCGACGTGGATGGTAGCCAAGCAATACTATTGAACGGTGTGAGGGCTGGACGGATTACAGACTTACGGCTCAAGCCGTCGCGGCGCAGCAGACACTTAAACTAGTTTCCTGAGTTTCTCGATTCCGCGCGCGTGCTTGTGGTCTTTGAGCCGCTCGTCAGTCAAATCAATCCATTCGAAAGACTCGTGCTCGCCCGACAAAGTGATTTCACCGCCAACCTGCCTTCCGGGAAGTCCTACTATAAGCAGGGGCGGCTCGCGGTTTTTCACGATGTAAACGAATTCTTTGCCGTCCAGCTCGTACTTGAAGTCTTCACCGAGCTCTTCGGTTATCTCCCTAGCCAGAATGTCTTGGAACGGCGCGGTTTCTTCGCCAACGTTTATTCTTCCGCCGGGCAGGTCGGTGATGCCGTCCGGACGCACGAGCGTGAGGAGCTTGCCGTCCTTGACGCAATAGAGCTTTAAGCCGACTTCGAAGGTTTGTACGGGCAGGCGAGGATTCATAATGCGATTAACGGTTTAACGCGGCCTTGGCAAGGGATGCTGCTCAAGGTGCTGCTTGTAATCGGTAACTAACGGTTCAGTAAAACGCAGCTTGAAAACAACCAAGCTGTCCGGTTTTCCACCGTTTTGAGTCATGCGCGCGTGCGCGTGCTTGGCCATCGCGTCAAAAACTCTTTCGGCTGCGGTGATGTTGTGGCCCGTGGCATGCAGCGCCGCGTTTAGGCTTGAAGCCTTTTGCCCCAGCAATCTAGCCGCCTCAGCGCGTACTCTAGACTCTACAGGGGACATTAAGACCCCTTTTTGCGGCCTTGGACGTTGTTCAACCATTAAAACACCTACAATGAAATTGGCGTAGCGATTTAAATAGCTTGTCTAGTATATTTAGTTCGTTAAAAATAGTCTCACTAATAGGTGGTCTCAATGGCTAAAAGAGGACGCGGCGTTGAAGGCATGGTGAGGTGTGAAAAGTGCGGTCGCCTAACGCGGCGCGACAAGGCCGTCACTATTGAAAAAGTCATTCTTACCAACCCGCTTGAAAGAAAGGACGTGCACGACGAGTCGTACACGCGAAACTTCGTAAAGGAAGTCACTTACTGCGTATCGTGCGGAAAACACGGCAGAATCTTCGAGAAAAAGAAGAAAATGCAGGAGCGCCAGCGCGAACGCGATGCGCTCAACGCCGACCGCCCCGTACGCAAACATAGCATGGACTTCTCAGCGATGTACGCTGGCAGCCAACGCCCCCCAGCGGAAACTATTGCCAAGCCCGTCGAGGAAAAACCGGCCGAACAACCCGGCGACGATGCCGCAGCAGACGAAATGGAAGGCAAGACCGAACAATAAGTTCTTTTGGGGCCGAGCAGGCCTTTTTCTAACTTCTCCAGCGCGAGCTATGCGTAGGCGCGTATTACGCGCGCCTTGCCTTCGCTGTCCATGGCAATGTATATAGGCAAGTGAACGAGTTGTACGCCGGTAAAGCTCCGCAAGAGCTCCATTGTTTCAGCTACTTGTTCGGGCGAAACGGCGAACTTGCTGCGCGGAATGGTCTCGGCCTTGGCCTCGTCGCCTTCAGCGTCGATTACGCGGAGGCGCTGCATCTTGGGCGCGGGCGTGAACGCTTTCAAGTTACCCAAATCGTGTTTGGCGAGCCACGCTTTATCGGTTAGTTCGTCGAGCGCGCCGTCAACAATCTTCCGGTCGAGGCCGACTTCCTTTGCCAGAGTGGACGTCTCACTCGAATACACTTCGCCTTTCTGGAATATCTTTGATAACACGAGGAGTTCGTTCGAGTCAAGCGCCTTTAGGTCGGCGAACGGCTTGTAAGTAACGATTTCGTTGAGCTTCTGCTCGCAGAACTTTGCGTAAACCGCGTCGAGCAACAAATCCCCGCTGGGCGCAGAGAGAACCCAGAACGGATGCCACAACAACGCGTGAATCTTGAGGCCCGTCTTTTCTACTTCGCTGCGGTCCAAAAGCAGTTTGGCCTTGCGCTCGCGCAGTGAAGAGGGAGTGACCACCACGGGCTGCTGGGCTGCCGAGAGCGCGGCCTTGCCACCGTGCTTGGTTTTGCGGGGACGGACCTCGACAACAAGGTTGACTTCCACCGCCTCGCCCGACACTATTGAAGTGCCTACCGGGAGGCTCTTCAATTCTTCTTCCATTAACGAGTCAAAGCGCTCCATGCTCGCACCGATTGCCTTGAGGTCGTTCGGGTTGCGCATGCGTAAAACGATTTGCGTGTTGCACTGCGAGAGGACGTTTTTGTCGATTCTCGCAGGACGTTGGGTGACGACGCACAATCCTAAGCCGAACTTTCTTCCCTCGCTTGCAATCGTGCGCATTACCGCGGACGATGCGACTTCGCCAAAGCTTCTCTCGGGCGTGAATGTGTGCGCTTCCTCTACTACGAGGAAGAACGGGGGAACGCGATTGAACTTTCTCGCGGCAAATAAATCGTCGAGGAGGCGCGTGACGATAATTTGCTGGGTCAAGGCGTTAGCGCCCTTGAGGTTGACTATTGTGGCTTGCCCAGGCACGACGAGTTCTTCGAGGGGCGTGGGGTTCTGCGAGAGAATGCCGCTCTCCGTAAGTTCCTCTATTGCCGAGAGCACGGGCCACTTGATGCTGCCGTCCTGCTTTTCGAGAGCGCCAGAAATATCTGCTAAAGAGTATTCAGGGTTGTCTTTTCGCGCAATGCGTATGGCCTCGTAGAGGCAGCCGAGCTGTGCGTTGTTCAACTTTGTGCCAAGCATGTCGGCGAGCTCGCGGCTTTTGAGCGCCCTGTCGCTCAACAAGAGACGGTTGACGCCGGTACCGACGCCGTACTCTTTTACTGCGGCAAAGCCGTGCGGCTCTATTCCGAAGCGGCTCATCAACGCTTTTTCTCGCTCGTCGTCGTTTGCATCTCGCAGCGAGGCGTACTCACCGTGCGGGTCGATTACTACTACGGCAAACTTTTTCTCAAGCATTTCTTCGAGTATAACGCCAACGCAATAGCTTTTTCCGCTTCCCGAAACTGCAAGCACGGCAAGATGCTTGGTTAAGAGTTTTTCAGGGTCGAGGAGGACTTTGAGGCTGGAATAGCCGTCGACGCACCCGAGGTAGAGGCCTTTCTCTTCGTCGCCGCTCAAGCCAAGCGTGTGGGCAATGAATTGAGCATCAGCCTTCCAAACGAGGTCGCCGGGCGAGAACGCGGTCTTTGGCGGCTTGAGCAATCCGCGCGAGTCCTTGCTGCCGATGACTGAAACGGACGCGACGGTATTGATTATCTTCTCGCCCGCAGAGTCGGGGTGTTTTTCGGCCTGCTTTATCACGTTTCTTACGCGGCAGAGTACGAGTCCTTGCAGTGCGTGCTGTGCGACGACGAAATCTCCCTTCCTAACGTCTTCAGCGCCGTTGAGCTGGAAAGAGTACTCTAGGGGCTCGGCTTTCCCAATGATTTCGCCTAGACTCAATTCTTTCACTCTCAGCTAAACGCGGAGTGAAAGTAGTCGGTAAAGCAAGAAAAGCCTATCGGCGCCCCGACCGGCAAACGCGGCTTCTTCGGAGCGCTTAAAATGCTTTCCGGACTAAAACAGTATTGCCAGAACCGTTGACGCGTTAACGCGGCGGAACGGTTTTGATCAAACTTTTCAAGCGACGAGCGAGTCGAGGACTCGCAAGGCCGACGCAGCGAGGAGCGAGGAAAAGTTTGGGCCCGTAGTCGAGTGGTTAAGACGTTCGCTTCACATGCGAAAGATCCGGAGTTCAATTCTCCGCGGGCCCATACAGTAAATCCCTTGTTTTGGACGAGAAACCGCCAGAATTGAAGAGCAGGTCTTCGATTCCTTCAAACAAAATCGGTCACTCAACCAACGAATTCTACGAGCGAATGTCAACCAAATCGTTAAATAGCAGTATCGCTATCACATTTACTATGAAAACAACTATCGAAATAGCGGGTTACCCTGAAATAGTCCTCGAGCGGGCTGTCGAGTTGGGCATTGCCCGGTCTAAGACCGATGCTATCCGCCTTGGCGTCTTGGCATTGAACCAAGTCTATCATCTTCTGGATAACGCTGAGGACGAGATGGTCGTCCGCAAGATGCAGCGGATGGAAGCGGAGAACGAGGCCGCTGGA
Organism: Candidatus Micrarchaeota archaeon CG1_02_55_22; assembly: GCA_001871595.1. Lineage (GTDB taxonomy): Archaea > Micrarchaeota > Micrarchaeia > Norongarragalinales > UBA97 > UBA97. The sequence continues at coordinate 39,607 of MNVH01000061.1, forward strand.
AGAAAGCTCGAAACCCTCGAAGATGTGCTGAAGAAATATCCGCACTTGAAGAACGTAAAGTGATTTCTTGGATTCTTTTGAGATCAACTTCGAGCCGGGTTGGGACAAGTACTTCGCCAAGCTCGACCACCCCGTGCAGGAAAGAATACTCAAGAAAATCATGCAACTGCAATCCGGCATTCAGAGCCGCCACCTCAAGCACGGTTTGTCGTTCTTTGTCGAAGAAATAGGCGGCTACCGCATTGCGTTCAAGTCAGACGATACTGCGAAAAAGAGGAAAGTGTATTTTGCCGGAAGCCACAAAGACTACGAAAAGTGGTACAAGAGCCAATAACTGCAAACGCGACTATTGGCATTACCCGGTAGTCCGGCCAACGGCGAAGAATAACGAACAAACGCCGTTCACAGTCGGGATTTTCAATCTCCGATTCTCCGCGGGCCCATGTACCAGACCACCAATTCCGGCGTTAAACCAGCCGGACTTAAAGGTTAGGCCTCCAAATTCGCTAAACAAAATCGGCCCCTCGCCAACCGATTTCGACGAGCGCATGGTTACGGAATGGGCTTGCTCGCTGCCGAAAGGCAAGTTGAAACAAGAGAACGTCAGGCTATTAAAGTCGCTCGCGCATATTTACCTGTGTTGGAATGACTTATCACGTGATTCTTGAGGAGCAGGAGGAAGGCGGTTTTGTCGCGTATATTCCTGAACTTCCCGGCTGCCATACTGAGGGTGAGACGCGGGAGGAAGCGATTGAAAACATCAAGGAAGCCCGCGACCTTTATTTGGAAGTCCTCAAGGAAAAGAGTACGACCAAGAAGCCCAGAGTGGAAGTCTTCCCGTTGCCGGGTTGATTCCGAATGCCGAAACTCCCGTTGCTCAGTGGGCCCGAGCTAATCAAACTTGCATTGGAGCGCGGCTTTTTAATGGAACGACAGCGCGGCAGCCACGTGATATTATCAAAAGAAGGCCGTTTTACCGTGATTCCGGTTCACGGCCAGAAATCGCTAAAGACCGGCCTGACACTGCAAATACTCAAAGACTTGGGAATCAGCCGCGAAGAATTACTCAAAAAATGACAGCCTGAAAACGAAGTTCTCCGCGGGCCTATACGGTTGATGCGCGGGCTATTTCACGGCGTCTTTTATTATTTCGAGGTTGCAGGACTCATCGCACACATACAACTTGCCTGAACGGAAGACCATCTATAAACATCCGGTATATTCGTTTGCTTCTCAAAAACTAACGATTTTGTCGCTCTCGGCCACCAGACGGTAGAGGTCGTCCATGCTGGATAGCGGGCAAACATTGCTGCCTGGTTTATTGCGTAGTTTCAAGCATGTGCCGCACGCCATCATCCTGCCGCCGGCCTTTACGAGTTTGTCGGCTTCAAGAACGCTGTCGAACGGTTTGGCGCTCGAGTCCAAGTAATCCACGCCACCCCCGACCAAGAACACGGTGACATCGTCGCCCTTGCTTATCGCGTGGTTGGCCAGTCGGAACGCGTTCCACGCGGTTTCGGCATCGCTCACTGAAATTATCACGCCTAGCTTCATTTCCTGCACCACGCCCCGATAATTATTCTTCTTTAAATTAAACCATTGGCGGCGCACAAATATATTATCGCGCAGTAACCCCCGCGGTAAAAGCGTAGACGGAAGAAAAGGCGCTCTGAAAGCCGCCTCCGTTTCCCGCTTGCATACCTAACTATTATTATTCTTAGGCGTGCATCAATTAGTAGTTGAACAATTAGTCAAGGCTTTTTCTGCGGTTTTCTTTTTGGCTATAATAGACGTTGGTGCGCGGTTGAAGTTTGATTCGGCTATCTTCACGACCGGCTTTCCGAAAGGATGCGATTGCGGCAAGTGCTCTAGCTTGTGCTGCGAGGCGGGAGTGCTCATTGACGAGGAAGAACGCGACAAGATTGTTTCGGTTAAAGAAGATTTGCTGCC
>MNVH01000050.1 GCA_001871595.1 Candidatus Micrarchaeota archaeon CG1_02_55_22
CTTTCGCGGATTTGCAGCGTATTGCTTCTCAGGGCGAGAGTCCGACTGTCGAGCTTAAGACTAGCGTGCAGAAGGAACTTGGTAAAAGCATTTCGGCGTTCGCAAATAGTTTCGGCGGAATGATTGTAATCGGCGTTGGGCCGAAAGGCGAGCTTTCTGGAATTAAGAATACGGATGAAGAATCCCGCAGGCTACGCCAGGAACTCGAAGACTGCACGAATTGCAGCGTCGAGCCTCAAGAGTTCGTCAAAGGCGACGGAAAAACCTTCATCGTTCTAAAGGTCAACGAAGTCGCCCATTCGCAGTCGCTTTGTCATTACAAGAAGCGCTGCTACATTCGGCAAGGAACAACTAACATCGAGCTGTACGGCGAACAGCTAGTCGAATACCTGCGGGCGCGGGGAGTTCTGAATTTTGAGGAACAAAAAGCCCGGGCGTCAGTAGAAGAACTTGACTTGGGAAAGCTAGCAGAATACTTTAAAGTGCGCGGCATCGAGTTTGACCCCAAGAACAAGGAAGAACTTAAAGCAAGGCTTGCAGGCATGAAAGTCGCAGGGTTCAACGGCTCGTTCTATCTAAAGAACGTCGCGTTCATGTTCTTTGCTTGGGAACCGGGTAAACACTTCAACAACTTGGAGTCCCGCGTGGTAGTTTATCGGGGCAAGGAAAAGGACGTAGAATCGCTCACGACGGACAAGAGGACAACTGACACGATTCCGAGGCTAATCAATACTACTTACGCGCTTGTCACGGAGAAAATGGGGCGGACGCACAAGATTACTGGAACCCTGCGCAAAGAAGTGCTAGATTACCCGGAAGCGGCGTTGCGCGAAGCAATCACTAACGCAATCGGGCATCGGGATTACTATAGTCCCATGCCCGTCTTGGTGGAGCTCTTTGAAGACCGGCTAGTAATAACTAACTCCGGCGGGCTCCTTCCGGGCCAGACGCAACAAAACTTCTTTAAGAATCCCAAGCACCGCAACCCCTTGTGCTACAAGCTCCTTCAAGACTTTGGGCTCGGCGAGGGCTTGGGGACAGGCGTTCCAAAGATAATCAAGCTCTGCAGGCAAGCCAAGCTGCCGGACCCGGAATTTAACAGCCTAGGCGACGCTTTCCAACTCATACTTTACGGGCCGACGAGCGCCAAGGCAAGGCATCCCGTAGACTCGGAGAACCCCCGGCACAAGCAAGCCCTAGCCTACGCCAAGGAGCACGGCAAGATCAAGACAAAAGACCTAGTCAAGCTAACCGGCGTGTCTTCACCGACCGCTATAGCAGACCTGAATGAATTGGTAAAACAAGGCAAATTGTGTAAAGTTGGTAAATACCGGGGCGCCTACTACACTCTAGGAAACATTAAATAACTTTAAACGGACTAGTTTAAAGTAAGTTAAAGTAATCGTGAGAAATTGACTGGGCCGAGCTATCGCTTTAAGATGCAGCAGTCGCATGACCTTTTCGTCGCGCTCGCCCCTAACAAAAGCCGCTGCTTTTACGGGGGTGAGCTCCCGGCTAACCGCTCAAGAATAGTTTGTGCCGGGCGCTTCGCCCGGCGGAAAGAAGAGTCTAGCCGGCTTTTGGGGTCGCGCCGGGCTTGACTTCCGAAATCTTTACCTTCGGAATGCTTATGGGCGCGCCCAATCCGATTGCGAAAGCCGCCATCGTGCCGACCGACGTCGCCGAATAATTGATTGCCTGAATGACTTCTTCAGCAACGCCCGTTGGCAGGCGCTTCTCCTTCTTGAAAGACTCAACCATCTCCTTGGCCTTCTGCTCGTTCTCGAAATCAATCACGAGCTCGCCGTCAACGCTTATCTCGGCCACGTTGGGCACGTAAGAAATCTTGCTAGAGTAAACGATTTTGACTACCTTCGACTCGTTCGAGACGTCTTTGACGTCAATGTTCAAGCCAATGCTTTCAGTAGCATTGTCCTCAATGCGCTTAGCCTCGAAACGGGTAACGCGGCCGCCAAGAATATTCATTCAAAACACACCTCAAAACCGCTCGCTAAACGGGCGGCTACTGATAGTACTAGTGCGCCCCAAGCTATAAAAAACAAGTGCTCTAAGACTGAAGAAAGAGGGAGCGGGGCCAAAAGGCCCCCTAAAAGGTTTACTCAAACTTGCCCTTCACGAAGCCGGTTTGGTTGTGCGAGATTCCGCTCTTGGAGTCCGTGAACGAAACCAACACGTTTGTCTGATCAAACGACGTACCAGTCGTACCACCATTGGCAATGAATCCGTTTATTGTGCAGGTGGTGTTGCCGTTGGCTGCGATGCTTGTCGGGGTGCAGGTTGCGTCAGTGCCGGAGCTTGACGTGAAGCTGGTGATGCGCGTGCCTTGTCCGTTGTTGAGCACGATTACCAGTGCGCCGGAGATGTTGACTTTGAAGTCTTGGCAGACTAAGGAGTCGAAGCCGCCGCACTGCTTTCCTGCGGAGAATTTGTCGGGGTTGAATACGCCGGTTGCGTACAATATGCCCATAATTATGACTAATGCGAGTATGGCCCATCCATACGTTACCAGGTATTCTAATGCACTTTGACCGCGCTTCATGTTATCTTTCCCTCCAGAAACTAACCACTGGATTCGTAAAGGAAAAGGCCTTTAAAAACGTTGGCGTTATTGTTTGGAATGACCAAACGGCTCCTCGTCTTATTTCTCTTAGTCCTGCCGTTGGCTGGTGCTTTGGACTTATCTGCGCCGCATTTGTGCTTGAATACGCCCATTAGCGCGCCAATCGAGAACGTGTCTTTCGGTCGTGGGGGCTTTGCGACCGATAGCAACTTGTCGACCGGCGTGTCGACTGAACCCTTTTTAGTTCTCGATTTCGGGCAACCCCAAACAATAACGAACTACAACATCACCGCCACGTCGAACAATTGCGGCTGTACTGAATCGCTTTACCTCGAATACCTAAACGACGCGTCCGTTTGGACGCCGGCCCGATACCCGGACCGGAACGGCAACGCGCAAGCCGTGTTGGGCGGCTACTGCCAGCTATCTATCGGATACGCTGAAGTATTTCCGCGCACGGCGCGGTACTGGCGCGTGCGCAGCAGCGGCGCTTGCCCGGGTGCGAAAATCTTGGAATTAAACTTGTCAGCTTACCCGCAGCAATGCCAAGCCAAGTTCGCGCAACTCGTTTCAGTCAACGAATCGAACCTTTCTTACGTCTATAACGAGGTGTCACTCAATGATTCCAAGAACAACCGCGTGATAGCGCTCCGTATGGCGAACGGCTCGGGCATAGAACTCGCTTCAGACTACGGTGGCTTCCAAAGAAGCCCGCTTAGCGCGTTTCAGTCCTCCGACAAGGTAACCTATCTGTACGACCACTATACCAACAACGGCAACTGCGACATACTAAAAACAAGGTCATTCGACCTCGCCACAAACAGCTTAACCCCAACCTTTGCGGACACGTACCATAGTTGGGATAATGGCCATTCTTCGCTTGGCATTTCGTATAATGCTTCAAATTTGTTTCTGCAATATTCGGATGTCGCCGATTGCGCGGTTGGTGGCTGGAATCAGATTAGCGGTCGTATTTTTAATTCAGTTTCTGGCGCTTTACTTAGGAGTCAGGTCATTCAGATAGGTTATGAGATTGACGCGTGGAGTGGGTTTCAGTCGGGTTCTGAGGGCAGGTTGTTGAAGTCGCCCGGGTTGGAGATTCGCGCGCAAACCATTTACTGGAATAACTTCTCTTTGGGCCCGGATTACCAAGTCTACAATAGTTCGGGCAACGACAACACGCCGTACTATTTCGATAACGGCTCGCACGTGCTTTTCTCTTCGGACGAGCAAGGGCCGCGAGAAATCTATTACGTTCCGGCGGACTGCAACAACGTTTGCACGCCAGTACAAGTAACAAACGATTCCTCATCGAACAAGAACTTAACATCAGTGCTCGACGACGGCGATTCAACTTACTACGCCTATGTTTTGAATAACTCTAATGCTTCTTTCTACGGCGTGCTCCGTTTGGCGCCGTACGCGTGGAACGCTTCAAGCAACAATTCTAACGCCAGTCAACTTGCTCTTTTGTCGTTGTCGTGGGAAGATGCGTACGGCTTGTTGAACTACACCATTTCAACCAATTCGACCGGCACATGGACGAATTATACCGGCAACGCTTCTGGCACTAGCGTCACGGTAAACGCTTCAATTACGCTCAACGATTCGGTCGGTAACGTCGTGACCTGGAAGAGCTGGGCTTTCGACAGCCAGAACAAGTCGCGCGAAAGCGAAACGTACTACATCGTAATCACCGACGGCCAACCACCCCAATACGGGGTAGCGTCGGTAAACACTACCGCCGCCAACGCGACCGCCCTCGTAACCGCGGCGTGGACGGACGATTACGCGCTCGACAGTTACTGGTACGAGTACGACAACGGCGATGGCAGTCCGGTGGTTTTAGCCCCTGAAACAATGATTGGTGACGCTAATTTCTCGGCGTTCGAAGTGCAACTAAACGCCACGGAAAACGCGTCAATAGTCCTGCGCGTGTACGCCAACGATTCCTACGGAAACTCCAACTACACCGAATTGGCGTTCAATACCACGGACTCGACGCCGCCAACGCTTTCCGGATTCGTGTTGTCTGCAACAACCAATTTTATTACTTACGGTTTCAACGCGGACGAACCGGTAAACCATTCAACCAATTTCGCCACCGCGAGCACGGATTACTTGTTGAGCCACAGTGGTACGATTACTGGACTCGCTCCTAATACCGCGTACTCGATTGAGTTCACTGCTTGCGACGTGTGGGCTAACTGCGTCAAGGAAACGCGTTCGACGACAACTCAACCTACTCCAACGCCCGCCGCACCGTCCGGGGGCTCGGGCGGCGGAAGTCCTTCTTCATTCTACGCCACGCCAACTCCCCTGCCGTCACCTAGTCCGTCTCCGACGCCCGTGCCTTCGCCACTACCGACGGTTTCACCATCACCTACCCCGATGTATTCGCCGGAACCGTTCTTTCCCCCAGAAATAAAAATAGATTTGTCCGACGATGGTACTGCCGAGATAACTGTTGAGAGCGAGGGCGAACCAGAGTCCGGCAAGATAACGATTCGCGGTCCGGGAGAAAAATCGTTCGAACAACTGCTCGACGAAGACGGCAAGGCCGCGGTCGTATTGGATGAACCCGGCGAGTGGACTATACAATACGGCGATACAAGCAAATCCTTCAATTATGCGCCAAAGCCAATCGAACCCTCGAAAGGAACTGGCTTTTTCTTTGCAGGATTCGACCCGTTAATAATAGTTGGTTTGCTCTTGGCGTTGGCGGCAGCCGCGTACGTCTACAAAACCGTTCTAGTTCCCAAGCCCGTGATTCTGACCCGTTCGGTTGACGGACGCAACGTATTGTTGCGTGTGCACAACAACGGCGGCGATTTGACCGGGCTTCGTTTGACTGAGCTCTCGCAGAACAAGTCCGCACAAGGTGCTTTCAAGACCGACACTGTGCTCGGCGTGCTGCTTTCGTGGGAAAACGCGGCTCTCGAAAAGGGCGAGGAGTGGGTTGTTGAGTATTCTGTTACTGAAGGCGCGCCCGACGGCTCTTGTACGGAGTTGACCGCAACGACTTCTGACGGAAAACCTTTCAAGATAACGCTCTGAAACCGTTTTTAAGCGTTGACGGTTTTACTTTGTGCGTGGAGAGATTTCGCGGGCAAGTCGGCCTAGAATACTTGACGTTAATAGCGCTTCTAATGGTGGCCATAGTACCCTTGGCGTATATTTCTTACACGTCGTTCAAAGCCCAAAACGACTTAGTGCAAGCTCACCTCGCGGTGGATGAGCTCTCCCACGCAGCCGAATTCGTCCGGGCGCAAGGGCCTGGTGCTGCAGTGACCGTTAACGTGCGCATGCCGCAAGGCGTTGTTTCGTCTGACGCGAGTGGCCGTGAAATCTTCTTCAAAGTATCGAATTGGAAGGGTGACGATACTGACGTGTACGCTGCTCTGAGCGGGCAAGTTACGCCCACTACCTTGCCGACCGCGTCGGGAGAGTACTCGTTCAAGGTATCCTACTTGGAGAACGGCAACGTTACCTTCAGCGACGCGGGCGAGCCCACGCCGACGCCTGGTCCGACCGCCACGCCCACTATCACACCTACTCCCACGCCTACGCCGACTCCGACGCCTACACCAACACCTACACCCGTGCCTTCCTCGACTCCGACGCCTACGCCGACGCCTGGTCCGGCTTACAACATCAATGCTATGGTAGCCTACTTTGACGCCGGTTCGACTAGCGATTACAAGTTCAGGCTGCAAAACATAAGCGGATGGAGCCCAGAGTACGGCGGGTTGAGCGGAGTCACTGAAGGGAAAACTTTCTACGAAGTCCGTGCCGCGCCGACGCGCAACGAGTTCCTGCTCGTAATCCAGACGAACAACGGCGACATCGTGGCGCAAGTGTGGCACGACACGTACTGGAGCGACCAGGTAACGCTCGCGACTAACGCCGCTGCAAGCACAAGCTACCAAGCATTCGATGTGCAGTACTTTAATTCTACGGGCCGCGCCATGGTTGCCTACAAGCGTTCGAGCAACAACGTCGGTTACCGCATTTGGGACGGCGCGTCGTGGAGCAGCGAGAGCGTGGCCAGCTCGACCGGCCTATCGGGTACTATAGATATCGTTCAGCTCGCGGCCAACCCGCTCACTGAAGAGGCGTTGCTCGGAGTGGTTACGTCGGGCGATAACGTCTACGTCCAGCAGTGGACTCTTGGCGCGGGTTCGTTCAGCTCGCCGCAATCATTGGAGGGAAGCGCCACGCTTTACGGCCAAGTTATGGATCTTGTGTACGAGCAGCAGAGCGGCGACGGGCTCATCGTTTACCGGCAAAGCAATGACGCTAACCCGCGTTACCGGACGTGGAACGGCGCGTCGTGGTCGTCCGAATTGCAGGCGAACAGCATTGGTGGCAAGGCCCAGTGGGTGTCGCTCTCAACAGACCCTGCTTCGAATAGAATAATGCTTATGGATAGCGATAATTCTGACGACATCAACGTCCAATTCTGGGATGGCGCGTCGTGGGGCAGCGTCACCGAACTCAATAGCAACCTCGAGACTCAGAGCTACCGCGTGTTCGACGGTGGGTTCCTTGGCGGGAGTGGTGCGGCGATAATTGTCTACGGAGAGCAGAACGTTCAGACGCCGACGTACCGCACGTGGACTTCAGGCGGGGGGTGGAGCGCAGCAGGCAGCACGCTCGACATTGCGGGCGACTCGCAAGTCATGCGCCTTTCTACCACACCCATTTCGAACGAGGCCATTTTGGTTGTAGGAGACGACACGAACAATCACGTTTCGGCAATGCGTTGGACTGGTTCGGCTTGGACTGACTTGGGCTTGTTTGAGACGAATGGTTACTCGCAGGGCGAGAGCTTTGCAGTCGCCCAGAAACGCTATTCAGGTTGATTTGATGCGTGGCCAAGCGGGACTTGAATTCGTTGCGGTAATGGGCTTCGTCATACTTTTCTTTGCCATTGCTTCCCTCGCGATTTCACAGTACTCTTTGCAAGTCGACGCCAAGGCAGAATCCGTGGATGCTTCCCGGCTCGCCGCACAAATATCTAGCATTGCATCAATCGCGTCGGCCTCGACTGGTTACCGTTCCGAGTTCGACGTACCCGGCTCGCTCTTTGGCGGGGCACCGTACTCGGTTATCGTGGGGAACGCGAGTGTAATAGTTTCGTTCGAAGGCCAGCGCGGTTTTATCAATGTGTCCGCGCCGCATTCGGCTTATGCGGTTACGAACAACGAATCAAGCGGCCCGGGGTTTGCGTTGGCTGCGGGCAGGTACGCTGCTTACGAGCAAGGTGGAAAGGTTGTATTCGAAAAAATCGGTTAAAGGACAAGTCTTCTCAATAGACTTGCTCATAGCAATAATGCTCTTCGGCGTCGTCCTCCTTATGTTCGCCTCAAACTACGGCAACCTCTACGAGCACGAAACGCCGTGGTACGAGCGGGCGGTGGGCACGGCCCGGCGCACGGCTCTTTTGTTGGCAACGACGCCGGGGGCACCAGAGAATTGGGCTAACTCGTCGTTTGCCTTGCCCGGCTTTGCCTCTGAGCCTTTCATAGTTTCCGAGCCGCTCCTTGAACAGTTCCTTCAAGCCGACGACGAAGCGGTTTTTGAATCGTTTGGTGCACAAGGTTTCCGGGTTTTCGTCAATCTCTCCCTTCAAGACCGTTCTGTTGCGCGGGCGGGAGGTATTCCGTTTAGTCGCATTGCTTATACGCGGGCTGGTGGCTCTGAGGGAGAGGCGGCTGACAACGGTTTTAGGCACTACTTGCTTTCCGAGGGCATCCCGTTCACCGAGTACTCTGCCAACGGCAACTCGCAAGACTTTATCGAGCTGTTGAGCAGCATTGCTTTGTACGACACGGTTGTTGTCGAGGCCGCCCGAATCAATTCAACGCAACTCGACGCCAGCCAGCAGGCTGCCTTCAGCGACTGGGTGGCATCCGGCGGTAACTACGTGCAAAAACAGGAGGGAACAGTGATAGAATTATTGAACGCCACGCAGTCCTACGCCTCGCAGGGCCGTGTCGTCATCGCGAGCGGGCTTTTACGCAACGCATCCTACAACGACGCGGTCGCGTGCACGGGCAGCGTGGCGATTTCGAACGCGTCGGTAGGGCAAGACTTTACGTATCTAGTCAACGCGTCGAACGGGGCGGCATTGTTCGCCTCGTGGCCTTACGGTGGCGGTCGCGTTTATTTCGCGTGCGACACGCAGGGCACGGTTACAGGGAGTTTGCCTCAAACTGACTTGATGGCGATAAACAACTTTTTCGGGTTGCGCGCCGAGAAGGGTGATGCGCCGGTCAATGCGACGGTCAGCGTGCCTTATTCTCTGCCGGTGGCTTACCGTTCAAATAATGGGGTGTTGGAGGTTATTGCGTGGATAGATTGAAGGGGTTCGCTTTTACTGCGGATGCTTCAATGGCGTTACTGCTAGGCGTGGCCGTATTGTATACTATAGTTGCAAGTCAGACTGCCTTGAGTTTGGAGCCTGCATTGAGGCTTAAAGTCGTGTCCGAATCCTTTGGCGCAACCCTTGAATCAACCGGAACGTTTGCAGGTATGGCTGTTTTGGATGACGCTTCCGCCGCTTCCACGCTCTATGCTGCCCAGCTACGTTTAATACCCCCGCAATTCGCGTCGAACGTGTCCGTTTCATTCTACGAGTATTCTACTGGTGCGTGTTCTGCGTCTTGTCAGTTGGCGGGCGTCGCGCCGGCGGGTTCACTTTGCCTTTGCAAGTACGTTTCATCTAACACCACAGGGGGTTCGGGAAATGCATCGGTCACCGCCCTGTCGCGCCGTGTATTCTTCGTGCCAAAATATGGTTGGTACGGGATTGCAACAACCGAGGTGTCGTTGAATTGAAGCGAGGATTCATCTTTACTGCGGTGGCGATAATGCTTTTCTCAATCCTGCTTTCACTTGCTGTTCTTAACGCTCAAGCCTCTCGTTCTGCAGAGCTCGCCGACTATTCGTCTTTTGTTCGCATCGCTTCCGCGTGGGGCGACGTGTCCGACGACGTTTCCACGTTGGCTGGATTAAACGTTTCTCGTAATTCCGAGAATCTTTCATTCACCGACAGGCTTCCAGCGTCTGGTATTCCGGCGCGTTTTGCGGGTCTTGCAGCGCTTTTGTCCGCCCACTATGCAATCGGTCTGGACGTAGCGTTGAGCAACGCGTCCGGCGCGCAATCCTTTTCTGGTATAGCGCCGCCCTTTGAGTTGTGGCCGTACGGCATAAACTATTCCTATGGCAACGCCTGGGCGAAGGACGCGCTCCTAATAGAATCCCCGTCAAACAATTACTCCGCCTTGAGTTCGGCGACGTTAGTGGTTAACGCTTCCGGGCTTTGGTTTGCGGGCAATATGGATCGCTCGTGTTCTTCTTGGACGGACTATTCGGCGTGCCTTTCGAACTGCTTCAACCTGACTTTGGTGCTCGTTGACGCCAACGGCTCGGTCAATCGAAGCACGTGCACCACGTTTATCCCCACTGCCAAGAACACGCTGCACGTGGCGTTAGCCAATTACTCGTCTTCGGGGTGGGTTGAAGTCTCTGTCGGCGCGCTCCCGACGCTTTTAAACATAAGTTTTGTCAACGTTTCAGTCGCTACCCAGGTGAATTTCACCCTTCCTTCACGGGCATTCCGCGTTTATTTGCCGTTGAATCTATCCGTGGCCGATAATTACTTCAACGCGTCCAAAAAAGAGCGTTTGAGGGCGGCCTAGTAACTTTTAATAGTCTTAGACGAGTTCTCTCTCACAGGAGTTGGATGGGTACATAGTACAGGACGAAATAGATACCGCGATAGATCGCTTGCTTGATTACGTACGGCGCCGGGGCAAGGCAAAGCTAGGGGATTGCGCAGCCTCCCTAGCCATGACGCCAGACCAAGTTGAGAATGTGGCGCTCTTGCTCCAAGTGCATGGTCTCCTAGAGGTTCGCTACCATATCACGGGCATAGAACTAGCCCTGCCGCCCGATGACAGTAAAACCGAGGAAAAGCAGAAGGAAGACTTCAAGGAAAAACTCGGCATACTTGAAAAAGAAGTCGTCCGGTCACAGAGCCTCATGGAGTTCTTTGAGAAAGACCTCGAACGGCGTATCCTGATTGCCGAGAAGATTGTCGAAGACCTTGAGGCGAGGCCCGCGTATACTGCGGAAGAAATAGCTTTGTCAAAAGAAGAAATAGCCATCGCGCTCAAGCAGCTCGACGCGTTCGGGAGCGAAATCGGCCTGCTCAAGCTCAAGGAAGGACATTTCAAGGAAAAACTTGAGGCGTTCATGAAGCGCCTTGAGGCAATAAAGCCCTCGGCGCAGCCTGCGCGAGCCCAAAACCTTTTACAGCGCCTTCTAGCCATGCTTAAAAGCATAGTTCTTGAGGCGAAGCTCATACTTTCTGGAAAAGAAAAACTGGTTTTGGAAGAACGCCCCGAATTTGATGCCGAAAAGAAGCATGTTGAAGCACAGCTCGCGGCAATAATACGGACGCCGCTTCCCTCCGTGGCCAAGAAGCAGAAGCAGTCCGCCGAAGTCCTGCCAAAAAAGCAGGCTGCTAAGGAAAAGGAGAAAGACGAATGACTGAACTCGAGTCCTATACCGTAGAGGACCAAGGCGTTACCGCGACGGTCGTGATAGGCGACTTGCCGTCTGAATTCGTTAAGTCTTACACTCTCGAACACGCAAAGCTCAAGGGACCCACTCGGGCCGTGCTCGGCTATTTGAAAGAAAAGATAATTGAATCAGTAAATTTGAAGATCTCCGAGATAATGGACCCGCGCCAGTTAACAATCATCCGCGAACGCGTTTCCAACAAGGCGCGAGAACTAGTCCGCACCGAACTCGGCGGATTGAGCCCGGAAGAAGAGCGAATCGTCGTCGGGCGTCTTCTGCAGGAAATGCTTGGTCTGGGGGAAATCGATTTGCTGTTGTCGGATTTCTACCTTGAAGAAATCGTCATAAACTCCGCAGGCGAACCAATCTGGGTGTATCACATCCGCCATGGTTGGCTAAAGACCAACGTAATGCTTGAATCAGAAGAACAAATCCATAACTATGCATCCATAATAGGCCGGCGGGTCGGAAAACAGATAACCAATCTTGACCCGCTCATGGATGCTCACCTGCTCTCCGGTGACCGGGTCAACGCCACGCTCTTCCCCATATCAACCAAGGGCAATAGTATCACAATAAGAAAGTTCGCGAAAGACCCGTGGACAATAGTCTCGCTTATAGCCAATAATACGCTTTCGTCTGAAGCCGCGGCCACATTCTGGACCGCCCTCCAGTATGAAATGAACGTCCTTATTGGAGGCGGCACGGCAAGCGGAAAAACATCGTTCCTTAATTCGGTCCTCGTCTTTACTCCGCCCAACCAGCGCTTGATAAGTATTGAAGACAGCGTGTCTGGCGACGCTGAAATATTCTTCGAGCGTGACGGTAAAATGCAGCGTTCGACCGTTGCCGGCTTGATTGACGCGTTAGTAGACGCACACGGAACCGTTCTGCCCGACGGCGCCCAAGTAGCACTCAATCCCGGCGGTATCAAGGTGCACAGCATGTCCTCCGACGGCGCAATACAACTCGTTGAACCATCCTGCTTTATTCGGCACCACACCAGCAAGCAACTCTTCGAGGTTTCCACCGCTGGCGGTGCGAGCGTTAAAGTCACGGCTGACCACTCGCTTTTCACGCGCACGCCCGCCGGAGAAATCGCTGCAGCGAAAACAAACGAGTTGTGTCAGGGCCAGGAAATCGCTACGTTTTCGACGACTTCCGCCGCATCCGCTTCTCCAGTAGCACAGCAAATTCAACTCGTCGGCAGCCGTAAGAACTTAGCGCAATGGTCGCCTATTACGCGAATTACTCCCCTGCCGGTTGGGGCATCGACCGTGTACGACTTCAGTGTGCCTGCGAACGAGAGCTTCGTTGCCAATGGCGTGGTATGCCATAACACGCGAGAGTTGCAACTGCCCGACTTTCTCCATTGGACCCCGCTCAGTACGCGCCAACCCAATCCTGAAGGCAAGGGCGGCGTGGAAATGCTTGATTTGATGACTAATTCCCTTCGCATGCGGCCCGACCGCATCGTGCTCGGAGAAATTCGTCGACAACGTGAAGCCGAAGTTCTATTTGAGGCAATGCACACTGGCCACAGCGTGTACTCCACGTTGCACGCTGATGATTCCTCGCAGGTGAAGAACCGCCTTACGAGCCCTCCAATCTCGCTCCCGGAACAACTCCTCGGAGCGCTACACTTGATTGCCGTACAGTATCGTCAACGCCGTATTGGAATACGTCGCACCTTTGAAATCGCCGAAATACTTCCTTCGGATTCAGGGGCTTCAGTAAACATCATCTACAAGTGGGATGCACGAAAAGACTTGCTAGTTAAGGTCGGTGAGCCCATCCGGTTTATGAACGAGCTCGTGATGCACACTGGGTTTACGCAAAAAGAAGTCGTAGAAGACATTGCCCAGAAACAACTCATTCTCGAATCAATGCAAAAGGCCAAAATCAGTACGGTCGAGGATGTAGGCCGCGTTGTCGCCGCTTACTACCGCCACCCGGAGAATGTTGTCGAACTCGCCGAGAAGGGAGACTTCTCGCCCGTATTGTACCGGTGACGTAATCTTGTTCAAGCCGCCCTTTGCATTCCTCCCGCCCAACGTGTCGTTAAGCCTTTCCCATCATTTCCACAGTGCTGGCCACTTTGCCAGCGTTTTCTTTCCCTCGCTCCGTGAAGACCTTTTGCAATCAGAAATACCCTTCTCGCAAATTAATTATGCCGCCCTCGCGCTCTCGGTTGCCATCACGAATGCGCTTGCAATGGGCGTACTGCTCGGCGTGTTGGCCATCGGTTTGTCAAACGCCCTTCTTGGAGCGGCTGCAGGCCTTGTTACCTTTGGCGTGTTTTTCATTTCGTTTCTCACGGTCTTATACTACCCTCGCATAATAGCTCGGAAGAGAGCGCGAGAGCTTGAACGTAATCTGATCCCGGCAATACAACAGCTCTTGATAGAAATAAAGTCTGGAGTCACGCTCTTCAACGCCATGGCCTCGGTTTCGCAAGACTACGGTGAGGTAAGTAAAGAATTCAAGAAAATAGTCGTAAAAATGAATTCCGGAATACACGAGCTCGACGCGCTCAGCGAAGTCACAGAAGCCAACCCGTCAAAGTCCTTCAGGAAGGCCTTGTGGCAGATATCGAATGCGCTAAAAGTAGGCAGCAACCTTTCAGGCGTACTCGAGAATCAGGTTACTGTGCTTACTCGTGAAAGAATCGATCAAATACGGCGGTACGGGCAAGAACTCTCACCGTGGACGATGATGTACATGATGGCAGCCGTGATAATGCCCAGTATCGGAGTCGCGATGCTCATAGTTATCATGGGTTTCCTTAGTTTTTCTTTGCCGCGGGTCGTATTGGCCGCTTTGTGGATATTTCTCGCAGTGTTCCAATTGTTCTTTATGAATCTAGTCGCATCGCGGAGGCCCGCAATATAATGCTACGCATCCACATCTACGATAAAGTTTCGGGGTTATTCCCAAACCGGTTTGTAAACTGGCTTTCGCGATTCATGGCTCAAGGTGGGTTCGACGAGATATCGTCGCGGACCTATCTCGGCTTTTCAATATTCTTTTCAATCGCCCTAGCAGTAATAGCTTTCTTCGCAGCGGCAATATTTTCCGAGGACTTGCTCGTTCGAGTCGCGACGCCCGTGCTAGTCTTAGTCCTCGCGTTGTTCTCGTTTTATCTCCTCCTCGCGCTCAGCGCGGAATCCCGTGCGCAGAAGATTGAGGAAGTCTTGCCTGAAGCCCTCCAAATCATTTCGGCCAACATAAGGTCTGGAATGACTCTAGAAAACGCTATCTGGGGCTCTGCGCGCTCCGAATTCGGCCCACTTAAAGACGAGATAAAACGCGTCAGTTCCGATACGTTTAGCGGCGTTCCAATAGATCGAGCCTTGAGAAAGATGAGTGACCGAGTCAAGTCAACCATCCTCGAACGCGCGGTTAAACTAATCTACGAAGGCATAAGCCTTGGTGGCGAAATGGCGCCGTTGCTCGAAGCGGTATCCCTCGACATTCGTAACATTCAGCTCCTCCGCAAGGAAATATCCACTAGCACACTCACCTACGCCATCTTCATCGTCTTTGCCGGCGTCATCGCCGCCCCGTTGCTATTCAGCGTCTCGACTTTCTATTCGGAAATCAATGCTGGAATAATGGAGAAACAGTACCAACGCAGCGCGGGCGGTACATCCCTCGATACCGCTGCACAACGCGCGGGAGTCGCGGGGTTGCCCGGTATCGGAACGCGTTCGAAGCCTTCTGAGGATGCCATAACCCCGCAGGACGTCTACTGGTTTGCCTTAGCAAGCATAATACTGACCAGTCTATGCGCGGGTTTGTTAGTCGGGCTAGTGCAAACCGGCAAGGCAGTTAATGGAATAAAGTATTCGCCGTTCTTCATCATACTCTCGCTTGCATTGTTTACGCTTCTCTTGAACGTCTTGCGAGCCACCATTGGGACTCTGGCGGTATAATGTCTCAACAACGCGTATTAAAACCTGCAACGCAGTAATCAGCCTGTTAAATGGATGAAGAAAAAGCGGACTTGTCTGAGATAAAGCGGCGGATTCAAGCCGCGCTGAAGGGTGGAGCCAACCTCGATGAGCGCGGGGAATTGACCTATTCGGCGCCTGGCGCGCCTGCCTCTGGTTCCGCGCCGGTCCCCGTTAAGGACGACCTCGCGCGGCTGAAGACCGGTATTCCCGGACTTGACGACCTGATTACCGGCGGCATTCCAAATGGTTCAGTAGTGTTGTTGTCGGGTGGGCCGGGTTGCGGTAAAACCATCCTGGCAACGCAATTCCTCTACAACGGGGCCGTTAAGTTCGACGAGCCCGGTTTATACATTTCCTTCGAGGAAGAGCCCGAGAGCATAATCAAGGCCGCTTCTCTATTCGGGTGGGATTTGGCTAAACTAGATACGCAAAATAAGCTCCGAATCGTCTTCAAGGACCCGTACGAGATAAAAGATTTCGCGAAAAGCCTGGCCGGCGAGCTGTATTATATGATTCAAGAGCTGGGCGCAAAACGAATAGTCTTCGACTCAATAACGTACTATGGGCTGACCGTAGACAACCAATTCCAGCTGCGTAAAAACATTGCCGACCTCGCCAAGCGTTTACGCAAGATGGGCGTTACAACTCTTTTGATATCGGAAACGCCAGAATCGCAAACCGAGGGTGCTAGAGCTTCAGTCGAACAATTCGTCGCTGATGGCGTCATACAACTACACAATTTCCTAATCAACGAGACACGCCAGCGCGCGATAGAAATAGTTAAGCTGCGGAAGACTAACCACGACACATTCCTGCATCCCTACAAGATAACTTCTAAAGGAATAGAGGTCTACCCGCGCGAGCAAGTGTTCAAGGACTAAATCCGGTGAATCTTGAGTAGGTTGGTGTTGCCAGGTTGGTTAAGGGGGATGCCCGCGGTAATGACGACCACGTCGCCCTTCTTTACTCGGCCGTTCCTTAACGCTGCGTTAACACTCTTCTTAACGAGGTCGTCGGTAGTAGTCGGCTTCTCCACTAGTTCGGGTGTGACTCCCCATAGCAGCACGAGCCGCCGGAGTTCGCGTTCGTTCGCGGTCGTGGCAATGATTGGGGTTGAAGGGCGATAGGATGAAATGTAGCGCGCCGTGTGCCCCGAACTTGTGTAGGTAATAATTGCGCTTGCCTGCAAGTCCCGAGCGGTATACACGACTGATTTGCCTATTGCCTCTATTGGCTCGAGTCGCTCGCGAGTCTTCTCTACGCGGTCGTAAACCATGAGCGATGACTCGGTTTTCAAGGCAATTCTGTCCATGGTTTCAACTGCGCGTATCGGGTAGTTGCCCGCAGCAGTCTCTGCCGAGAGCATTACTGCGTCTGCGCCATCCAGAATCGCGTTGGCCACGTCCGCGACCTCTGCCCGAGTGGGTTGGGGTGAATTAATCATTGATTCGAGCATTTGTGTAGCGATGATGACTGGCTTGTTAGCTCTGTGGCACTTTAGTACTATCTGTTTCTGGGCGAGGGGTACGTCTTCGAAAGGCATTTGTACGCCTAAATCGCCGCGTGCCACCATAACCCCGTCCGCAATCGCTATAATTTCGTCAATGTTCCTTAGCCCGAGCGGTTCCTCGATTTTAGCGATGATGCTCGCATCACAGCCGTTCTTGTCAAGACGTTTGCGGAACTCTTTGACATTGTCAGCGTTCTTCACGAAAGATTGGGCGACGTAATCGGGCTTTATTGACGCGGCAAACTTAATGTCAATAACGTCTTTTGCGGTAATGGACTCCAAGTCAAAGGAAACGCCGGGCACCGTGATGCCTTTGCGGTCTTTGAGCCGGCCGCCTATCACGACGTTGCATTCCGCGCCCCCTCGTCCGACAGAGATTACTTCGAGTTCAAGCGCGCCGTCATCTAGGTAGATGCGGTTGCCGGCTTGAATCTTCTTCAGGAAACCGGCCTGATCGACGGGAATGGTCTTGCCGTCGCCTTCGATGTTCTTTTCAGTGAGCGTAACACAAGTATTCTCGGAGAGGTTGACAAAACCGCCACGCATGCGGCCTACGCGCATCTTCGGGCCGCGAATATCCACCAGTATTGCCACGAGCTTGCCTTGTTTGATCGCTGCAGCGCGGACTAGTTTGGCGCGGTTTGCTTGCTCCGCATGGCTGCCGTGGGACATGTTAAGCCTTGCCACGTTCATGCCCGTGGCTATCAGCTGCGCAATCCTTTCGGGGGATTCGCTTGCTGGCCCAATAGTACAAACTATTTTCGTTCTTCGCAGTTGCATGAATATACCGTTAACGTTTGCTGAGAATAAAAGAACTTGTTAAACAACAATAGGTCTAAACTTGAATTTAATGGTTTGCTTTTGTTTTTAAACTGCTGCAGAAAAAACTCCGGATTCTACTATCCAAAAGAAGATGAAGAACCAAGCGATGCGCAGCGTCCGGTTGCGGGCGAAGACAAGCAGGGGTGTGAGGAAGAGGTAGTATAGTACGAATGCGACAGGATACCACACTAGCGCGGCCAATAACCCTAACACGCCTTGTTTGCGCCGTAAATGTAGTGACCTATCAAGAGAGTTCATGGACATGCGTAAGTCGTGCATGCTCGGCAGGGAGTATATTGCGAGCGAGAAAGCAAGCCACCATGAAATCAGTGCCCAAACGCCGTAGCCATCGATTGCCGCTGTGATGAAGTAAAAAGCGAGTAGGTTGTTCAGGAAGAACGGTGCGAGGCTTATCAGCACGGCGCTGCTCGGCCTTACCCGGTGGTGCACTACTACGCCTCCTTTCGGGCTCCAGAACGTGACACCGTAAACCTTGCTGCCTAAGACGATGCACGCAAGGTAGTGCGCCAGCTCGTGGAGAATGAGGCCGGGAAAGAAAAGATAGTTGAAATTAACGCGCAAGGCCTTTGCAGGCACGTAGCCTGCAAATATATCCTCATCGCCGTGCGATTCAATGTCGGGCTCCGCGTTCATAATACTCTTAAAACATTCCGCGGGCGTGCTTAAATTTGTTCTCACGGTAAAAGATTGCAATGGATACCAAAACGCGTTTTGCGGTCCGCTCGCTCAAAACCTTGATAGCGTATTATTCTCGCCAGGGCTTGATATCGCACTTGGGCCGTGAAAGAAAGCGTTCAGGTAACGTGGCGTTCCGCGTGCTGATAGGAACGATTCTTTCGCATCGCACCAAGGACGAGCGCACCGAACTCGCATCGAAGGCCTTGCTTGCCAAGTATGCCACGCCGCAAGCTCTTTCCAAGGCATCGCTCGGCGAGGTGCGTCGTTTGATTAAGCCGGTGGGTTTCTACAACTCAAAGGCGCGTTACGTGGTTGAATGCAGCCGCGAGCTAGTAGAACGGTTCAGCGGCAGGATTCCGGACAATGTCAGCGACCTCGTCACTTTGACTGGCGTGGGGCGCAAGACTGCGGGGTGTGTAGTCGCCTACGCTTTCGGGAAGCCGGCAATCCCCGTCGATAGCCACGTGCACCAAGTAAGCAACCGCCTCGGCCTCGTCGAGACGAAGACGCCTTTGCAAACGGAACTAGCATTGGAATTATTGTTGCCAAAACCCTTGTGGAAGGACGTCAACGAGGCGTTTGTCGTGCACGGACAAAACGTGTGCGTGCCAATTTCGCCCCATTGTAGCAAATGTCCCCTGCGTGGCAAGTGTCCGCGCACGGGTGTAGCCCATAGCCGCTAGCGGCAGGTTTTATATCCCTAATTCGCCTCAACCTTTCGTGGACACGCTTCAATACGCTTCGCTCGCGTCGCTTGTGCTAATAGCGTTGGCTTCGCTAGTGCTTTACCACCAGCATCGCACTGCGCGCAAGGCTGCCTCGCTATCGGCCAGGCAAGATTTAGAGTTTTAGCTCGCCGTCGACTGCTGCAAGGATTTGGAGTTCTTCGAAAGAAACCTTCTTTCCAGTCTTAAGTCTTTCCCGGATTTCGGTTGAACGCTCTTTTAGTGACGCGAGTTGTTCCGCGTGTGCCTTGCGTTCGGCCGCTTCTATTGCGCGGCGTTCGCCATCATCCTGTTCGCGTTCCTTCTTTTGCGCCTCACGCAATTCGTCGCCTAGCAACTCCCGCTTCTTTTCATGCTCTCCGAGCACGTCAAAGTTGGTAGTAATGCGTTCCCGTAGCGAGTCGGCTTTGCGCGATAGCCCAACGATCTTTTCGTGGCTTGCTTCGGCCTCAGCGAATAAGGAATCGATTTTGGAGTCAAGCTCGCGTATTTCGTCCGAGAGCTTTCGCCTTGCATCGTAGAGTTGGCCTACGTTCTTGCGTTTTTCGGTGTCGGCTTCGATTGCCGGCAGTTGCTGTCGCAAGCGCTTTATCTCGACGCCCATGGCTTTCTCCTTGTTTGGAGAGAGGCCTTCAGTCTGTTGTCTCCACTCCAGGCGTTCGAGTTGTTCGCGTATCTGACGCAGGCCCGGCGCCTCGTGGGCAGGAGGGCTTCCGGGTTTGGCATCGCCTGTTAGCGTCCTTATCTCGTCGCCTATCTTGCGTGCTTCCGTTACGAGCACGTGTTTTTTCTTTACCAGTTCGCGCGCTGCTGAACTCTTTTCGCCTCGCTTGACCTTCTCCATTTTCAGGGAGTCAAGCGTCGACTTGAACGCCGAGATTAGTTCAGCGTTGGTGCGAGAGACCTTGCGGAGCTCGTCCGTTTCAGTCTTTTTGGCATCATAGAGTTCGCGCGTGTCGGTCGTCAATGTAATACTGACCCCGATTGTCCCGGCGTTTGTCGTGCTGCGCCCGGTAACTCTAGTTCTATTTCGGCGATTATCTCGTCGAGTTCAGCGCGTTGCTTTTCAAGCACTTTCTTGATGCGGATGATGCGCTTTTCGTTGAGGCTGATTTCGCGGTACTTGCGGCAAGCCGAGTTGAAGTGTTCTATTGAGAGCGTGTGATAGGGTTGCGCGTCCATATCACGGGAAATGTCGGCAAGGATTCCGCCCAAGAGTACATTGGCTGCCTCTTTGACGTCGCGTTTTATCTGGTGGTCGTTTTTGAGATTACTGCGGATGATGCGGACGACGCGGGCGTTCGGGAACGGCAGGTTTTCGGATTCGGCTTCTTCCTCGCTTACTTCTTCTTCGGCTGGTTCAATGTCTTGTGCCGGTATGTTCTCTGCCTGCTCGTCAACCATTTTTTACCCACTCCCTACTAGATTATAACAAAGGGCGGCATCCTGACGCCGCTATGAATGTAGGGCGTGAAAATACTTAAAAACCATTCTTTAGCGACTTTTAACACCTTTGTAAGGTAGTAATTTAAGAGGAAAAAGTTCGGGTCAACGCTTTTAATAGTAGTATTATCATAATTATATTGCCACTTGGTTTTCCGGCGTTTTTTTGCGTTGTTTTTCCTTGACGGTATAAACGCGGCTTTATCGTGGTTTTAATACTTGTTCGGGCAAAGTAATTCTGTCGCAAGCTTATTCGGGTGATTCTGCAATGACCACTTTCGTCCTACTCAGTGCTGGAAAGGGCTCTAGGCTCTGGCCAATAACTGAGAAACAGCCCAAGACCATGGTCCGCGTGCTCGGCAAACCGATTCTCGAGTGGGCGGTAGAGGGCGCGCTTCCCTATGCCTCCAAGATAGTAGTAATCATCGGGCCGGACGGGGAAGATATACGTGAATACTTTTCTTCAAAGCCTTACGCGTCAAAGCTCGAGTTCGTAATACAATCGGAACAAAAGGGCACCGGGCACGCCGCGCTCACCGCCAAAGACGCAGTCAAAGGCGACGCGTTCGTCGTCATAAATGCGGACACGTTCTTCGACCCTTCGTTCTACGCTATTGCCGGTGCGCAGGCGGTCAAGGGCCCGTTCGTGGCCGGCAAATACGTCGAGGACGCCAGCCCGTACGGTTTGATTGAGTCCAAAGACGGGAATATCGCTAGATTGACTGAAAAGCCCCCGGCTCCTGTTCCCGGTCATATCTTTACCGGGTGCTACGCCGCAGAGTCATCTTTCTTTGAATTGCTTGAACAGCTTAAGCCTTCACCGCGCGGCGAGCTCGAAGTAACCGACGCGCTCAACGAGTACGCGGAATCTCGTAGTGTGAAGATGCTCGACGTGGCCGGCTATTGGAACGACGTCGGCTATTATTGGAATTTTCTTGATACGAGCGCTTACGCGCTTGAAAACTTGATGGATGAGGCGCGCGACGGCCAGATGGAAGACTTCGTCAATATAAACGGGAAACTCCATCTCGGTAAAGGCAGCGTCATACTCTCTGGAACGTACATTCAAGGGCCGGTTTTCATTGGTGAGAATTGCGTCGTCGGCCCCAACACTTACCTGCGCCCGGGCACGGTCCTAGAAGGAAACAACCACGTCGGCAACGGCACTGAGCTAAAGAACACTATACTAGGTTTAGGCTCAAACGTTCCCCATCTCTCGTATTTGGGCGATTCCATACTGTGTGAGGATGTCAACCTCGGTGCCGGCACCACGGTAGCAAACCTGAAGTTCGACGACTCGACGGTTGAAGCCGAAATAAAGGGCAAGAAAGTCGACTCGCGCAAGCGAAAACTCGGCGCGGTAATCGGTTCAAACACCAAGGTCGGCATCAACTCGTCAATAAACTGCGGCGTGCTAATCGGTTCAGATTGCTGCATCTATCCCCACACCGTAGTTATGGCAAACGTCGAAAGCGGTTCAACGGTGAAGTAGCTTGGACGCAATGTTTCGCAAGTACGACGTTCGAGGAGTCTACGGCTCCGAAATAACGCCCGAGAAATTTGTCCGGCTTGGCGCGGCTCTAGGTTTGAGTGGCAAAGAGCTAGCATTAGGTAGAGATTACCGCGTACACAACGACGCGCTTGGCAAAGCCCTCTTAACGGGTTATTCGGGCACCGTGCTCGACGTCGGCGTCTGCCCAACGCCCGTTTTGGCATTCGCCGCCGAAAAACAGGGCGCCATGCTCACTGCCTCGCACAACCCGCCCGAATACGCTGGCCTAAAGCTCTGCATCGAGCGCCACGAGGCTACGGTAACCGAAATGTTTTCCTTGTCCGAAGACTACGATTCGGCAGTGGTTGCGCCCACCACGCCTTGCGTGGAAGATGCTTCCGGGCTAATCCAAGACTACTGCGGTTCACTCCCGGCGTTCGAGGACGGTTTGTACGACTTGGGCGGGGGAGCCGCATGCGCGTTGCCTCAGAAAATCTTTCCACAAACGCTCTTTTCAAAACCCGACCCCTGGTTCGGGCACCACTCGCCCTTGCCTGAGGATGCTACGCTCGGTGCTCTCAAAGAAGCGACGCTCAAACGCGGCAAAGTCGGTTTTGCTTTTGACGGCGACGGAGACCGTATGATGGCGGTTGACGGTGGCAAAGTAGTCGACGGAGGCATAGTTACCGCGTTTTTAGCGCAAAAGAAATTGAAAGCGAGTGAACGAGTCGTCGTCAACATAGACTTCCGCCAAGACGTAAAAGAATTTATCGAAGAATCCGGATTCAAGCTTACAATCTGTGCGGTCGGGATGAACTCCGTCTACGAGGCGGCCGTGCATACCCGTGCAAAGTTCGGCGCCGAACGCAACGGCCACTACTTGTTCATGGATCACTTGCCTGCAAGCGACGGATTTTATCCTGCCGCGTTGCTTTCAAGCGAGAAGCCCGGCGTAATCGCTTCTTTCGCAGAACAGTTCACCAATGAGTTCATCACCCAAACTCGTCGCACGAGCGCCGACCTTGCAGGGATAGCCGAGGCGTGCGTTGATGACGGCGCGGCAGTTGAAACAATTGACGGTGTGTGGGCGGACTACGGCGATTATGTCTTATTAATCCGTGCAAGCAACACCGAGCCTTTGATACGCATAAACAGCGAGGCGCGGACACGCGAGCTCGCGCTGGCGGGAATAAAGAAGGCGGACGAATTGATTGAGGCGTGCAAGAAATGAGTGGACAATATGACGTCAGCCCGTACGAGAGCGGCCTCGTCCTCGGAATAGTAATGGGTGTTCTAGGCACCTTAATCCTGCTAAAAGCATTCGGCGGCTAGATGCGGCTGCCTGTAAGAAGCAATGCCAACGGGGGTAATACCTTAGACTCGACTTTACGCAAGTGCTCGCTGAAAGTCGCTTCATCAACACCCATCTTTTTGGCGAGTAGCGCGATGTCGCTGCGTTTGGGCGTATCGTAATAGCCGTACTGCACTGCTAGGTGGAGCGCTTGGCGCTGGCGGCGTGAAAGCTCGTCAATGGCGCCGTGAACCAATCCGCCGACAGTTGCCAGAGGCCTAGTCATAGGTAACGTCACCAGTTGGGGCGTCGCTAGTGGAAATACCTTCATCTGCCGCGGGAACCTTATCGGTGGCTCCTGAATTTGTATACATCAGGTACGCGAGTATTCCGATGAGTGCAATCGCTTCAATTTCCAAACCAAACACCATTATGTTACTACTCTTTAGTGTATACTATGGGTTCGATGGTTCTTAAGCCTTGCGGTACAAAGCCAGCGTGGGCTGGTTGTCAAAAAAAGTGTTTAAACATGCCTCGGGCTGGGAAATAAAAGTGGCAGCAGCAACGGGCTTTTCCATCCAATAGGAAAGTACTCGCCACATCGTAGGAGGTCTTAACTTCCGTGTTCGGAAAGGGAACGGGTGAACACCTCCCCTATGACCGCTGACCGCTAGTAATAGTGAAGACACACAAATAAAAGCGTTTCGAGAAGGGCCTTATTTGCGCTTGTGCTCTTCGGTCTTGACCAAATCGAGCAATCCGTTCAGGCGCTTCTCGACGTACTTGTAGTCGACCTTGTCGTTCATGTCGATTTCGAGCGAGTCAACGTCCTTCATTATGTTCAAGAGCGAGCCCTCGAGGTCGTCGAGGCGGTCGTGCAGTGAGTCGCTGTGCGTCTTAACCGAGCGGCGTACTTGGAAGCCCAGGCGCACCATCCACGCGAACGCGAACAGGCTAATCGCCACGAAAGCAATCGATGTAAGAGTAATCTCGTCAGCCATATTCACACCGTCCTTAAAGCAACACGTTGCTCTTTCTTAGCCGAAAGCATGTCGGCAATCGCGAGAGAAATCTGCTGCTCGACATGCCTCATGCTGCTCTTTGATTTTGCACCACCGCGGATCTTCTTGATTGACGAATCGGCGTCGCGCAACAGAGTGCCCGCGTGGTTGATGCGTTCCTCAGCGCGGTCAAAATGTTTGCGCGCTTTCTGCGAATAGTAATGTAAGATAAAGAAGCTAACTATAGATGCGGCGAGGACTGAGCCGAACAAGGTCAACACGAGTTCCTCAAAGCCGGATGCCATAGTGAATCATTTGCCCCTCTCGACTAATAAACTTTTCCTGGTGGTTTTGCCGGCTCCGGCAAAATTTTTTCAGCCCCGCAAAAAACCAACGCGGGGCCTACTGGGCTTTCAAAGCCCTTCAACCGAATATCTTCTTGAACTCGCCCTTCTGCTCCTTGGCAACGGAGTTCACGGTGTCCTTGAGGCCTAGGCCCAAGGCAATCGCGAATCCTACGCCCAACGCCACTGCTACAGCGCCGACTACGAGGATGAAGAACGTCTGCAGTATGCTGACATCAACACCGGGCAGAATACGTGGCAACGCAATCACGAACGCCGTGTAGGCGATGAACACTTGCGCCATCGTGCCAACCGTCTTGCTGAACGGAAGCTCCTTCGCATTCTTGATGCGCTGGGACACGTACTCCCCGAACAGGAGCGCGGCAACGATTATTATCACGCCTTCAATCAATGCAGGCAGGTAGGATAGGAACCAGTACACCATTGAGTTCAAGAACGTCAAGTTCGTGACATCTGCAGCAATACCGAGGAAGACCGCGAACGTCGCGACCTTGACTAGCGTCACGATGATTGATGATGCAGTAAAGCCAACGAGTGCTTTAGACAATTTCTTTTGCTCGAGTTTTTTCTCAAGGCGCATCTCGTGCAATCCCCTTGAAACGATGCTTGCCAAGAACTTGGCAATAAGGTAACCTACTCCCAAAAATACGAGTATAACTATGAAGTCCGCTAAGCCGCCGATAAAGTTCTCGAGCAAACGCCCGCTTACATCAGCTAATCTCTCGGACAACGATTGGACGACAGCCATTACTCATCATTCCTCCAACAACTACTTTTCTTGCGCATTACGCCTAAGCATTATCAAACCGGCCTTTTTAAACATTCCTAATCTCGTTTCGAGAAAACGCGCGCACCCGAATCAAACACGCGATTCAACTCGCTGGAATCGAATCCCGCACGCGAATCAATGAAGACTAAAGACGCATTCAATTCAATCAACGCGGCTTCAGTACCCGTGGCCATCAACCTGTTCAGCACGGCAATGCGCGCCTCTGCATCGGGCGCGCCCTCGAAAAAGCCGTCGGCCACTACCGGCGCTCCGTAGAACGTTAGCAAGTGCCCGCGATCCCACCAGCTAGCGACAACGCCCCTTCCACCCGCCCATTCCGCGGCACGAAAATCTTGCGGTAAGAACGCTGGCGAAACCCAAGATGCAAACAAAAGGAATGATGCCACGGCCGCGATGACAAACAAGGGCGCGACTAATACGGAATATTTTCTTGCCTTCTTTTTCGCTTCAACGACTCCGCCTCCAATAAGCACTGCAATGGCAGGGGCAAGCAGCACGATGTTTCTCCCCGCGAACAACGCCGCGGCAAATGCCATTAGGCACCACAACGCGATGCGCCTATCACCCAACGCGCGCCAACCCGCAAAAGCGAACACCAGCAAGGCGCCAAGCAAGAACAGCAAGGACACGAAATCGAAAGGCAAAGATTCGGAGCTGAGTCTGAACAACTGCGTTGACGCGGCTTCAACCAACGCGCCCGCACGGCCGTAAACAATTATTCCGGCAATTGCGCCGGCCAGCGCACCCCACGCAACGCAACGTTCGAGCGCTTTGATCAATACTACCAGTAAAAGGATGCCGAGCGTTGTCGGCAAATGGTACAACGCCCCAAAAAAGAACAACGCGAAGAGCGCCGCACGGTTGCCAACCAATAAGAGCGCCGCCGGAGCAAGAGCGAACGCGAGCGCTTCGGGCCGCGCCAAGAGCGAGCCACGCGCCACGAACGCTGGAAGCAATGCCGCCGCGGCCAACGCCCAAAACGCGGCTTCTGCGCCGAGCCACTTCTTTGCCAGCGCGTACAATGCGAGCAGTCCCGCGAGCGCCAGCAACAAATTGACAAATATTATCGCTTCGCGTGCGTCTATACCGAGCAATACGGCGATTGCTGCGGGTGCTAGGTGCGCCAACGGGTAGTACGAGTACGTTCGTCCGCCCCACGAGAGCGCGTCAACTGTTGGAAGGCCGCTGGTAATCGTTTGCCCGACTATTCGCTCGTGGTAGTAAGCGTCCGGGTCCCACGCTCCAATCGCAAGCGGAAGGGCTCTTACCGCTAGGCCTGCCACTATAAGCAAGGCCAAAGCAAGGGCCACTTCGTAACGTTTATAAGCCATCTTCCGCACCAACATAATGTTGCAGCTAGCTAGAATGCTTTATTCCCGCTGTGACGAAAAACCTTTGCGTTACAGGTGAAACAATAATTATGGTTCAATACCACAAGTCCCCCAAGACCAAGACCTCCGGCACCGGAGGCCGCCGCCGCTCGACTCGTGACAAGATACTCCTCCACTTCGGCGGATTCCCCGCACGCTCTAAATACGCCAAGGCCGCCACAAAGGAAGTGCGCCAGAACAAGCGCGTTAAGGGCGGAGCAACCAAACTCAAGGCTAAAACCATCATCTACGCACTCGTATCGGACGGAAAGACCAGCAAGAAATCTAAGATAACCAACGTTTTTGAATCGCCCGACAACCGCCACAACGCCCGTGAAAACATTCTCACCCGGGGTGCAATAATCGACACCGAAGCCGGCAGGTGCCGCGTAACTTCTCGTCCAGGCCAAAGCGGCCTCGTTAACACCGTGCTCCTCGAAAAGTCTAAGCAACCCGAGCCAAAGGTGGCTAGGACTGCCAAGCCCGAAGCCGCTATCAAGCCCGCGGCGAAAGCCAAGGCCGAGCCCGCGAAAGCCTGAAGCGTTGGCTTAAATCCTTCACCGTTCTTAGCGTGAGCATTAAATATGGCCAAAAAGAAGTCCGACGCGGAAGAAGCGCCGAAAAGGAAGTTCGACGCTGAAGAAGCACCAAAGAAGAAGTTCGACGAAGCGGAAGCTCCCAAAAAGAAATTCGATTCCGAGGAAGCGCCTAAGAAAAAGCACCACGCCGAACACCGCGACACTATCGCAGTAAAAATCCTGCCCTTGCTCGGATTCGTCTTGTTTGCCGAAGCACTCTATTCAATGGCGTTCAGCACCGACCAAATAACGCTCTATACTGCAAGCCGCGTTATCCGCGCCGTCATCGGCATACTACTTGCAACAAAGAGCTTGGGCAAACGGTATTACGGTGTCGCCGCAGCCTACCTTATACTAGAAGCAATCGGCTCCTTCCTAATATCGCCCGACGTCGCCGAAAAATACTTCCAAATCGAGTACGCCGTCCGCATCGCAGCCGGCTTGCTGCTGTACTACTACTCGAGACGCAAGTAACTATCGCTTCGGCTCCTGCGGCATTATTGCCCACAAAATGAACCTAACTTAGTTTAGGCGCAAAAATCGTTTTTAAAGCGCAAGAACGGCTTTAGTAGCAACGCCCCCTATAGATAGCTTTAAATAGTCGTTTCGCCATATACTTTATATTCTTAGCGGTTTGTTTTGCTTTGCTGTTTCTCTCTAATGCGTTAGTTGCGCTTATGCGGGAGAGTGTGGATCATGTCGTTCAAAGTCGTGAAAAAGACTGTCGACGGGAGAGTCCTCCTGTCAAGGGACGTGCCACAACCGGCAACGAAACAGCCGCTTTACCACCGGAAAAAGCGCGTGGGCGTGGTCGAGGAGACGATTGGACGGGTAGAAAGCCCGTTCTACGTTGGCCGAGTCGACGCGCCGTACAGCGAGCCGGGAACGGTTCTAGTAGAAGAATAGGTGAAACCTGCCATGTTGAGTGAATGCCCAGAATGTCATAGTAAGAACATCAAGCGCGACAAGGAACGCGGAGAAGTAACCTGCAAAGCCTGTGGTCTCGTGCTAGAGGAAGATATGATTGAAGAAGGCCCCGAATGGCGTGCCTTCGACGCCGAGCAACGCGCCACGCGCGCACGCACCGGCGCTCCCTTGAAGTACATGTCGCCCAACAAAGGGCTTGTTACCGAAATCGACCAGTACAACCGCGACGTTCGCGGCGGAAAAATCGTTCCAGCGCAGCAAGCGCAACTCTACCGCATGCGCAAATGGCACAAACGCGCCAGCATCTCGAACAGCATTGAACGCAACTTGGCCATCGCCTTGACGGAGTTGAACCGCGTAGCATCGCATCTAGGCCTGCCTGAGAGCATCCGCGAATCAAGCGCCCTGTTGTACCGCAAGTGCGTCGAGAAAGGGCTCATCCGCGGACGCCAGATTGAAAGCGTCGTCTCGGCAGTCATCTACGCAATTTGCCGCATGTACGGTATCCCGCGCACACTCGACGAGATAAGCGTAGTCGCTGAAATCCCGAAGAAGGAGATCGGTCGCACCTACCGCCTCATCACGCAGGAACTACAGCTCAAAGTGCCTCTAACCAACCCGCGCTTCTACATCAGCCGCTTCATCACCGCGTTGAAGCTGAGTGGTGAGACGCAGGAGAAGAGCATCGAGTTGCTCGACAAGGCCATAGAGAAGGGTCTTATCTCCGGCCGTGGTCCGATGGGCGTCGCAGCAGCGAGCGTGTACATCGCCAGCGTGTTGACGGGCGAGCGCAGGACGCAAAAGGAAGTGGCAGACGTGGCCGGAGTGACCGAAGTCACCATCCGCAACCGCTACCGCGAACTCAAAAAAGCCCTCGACCTCAACGTAACAATCTAAGTCTTTCTTTCGGCGGCATTTTGCCGCCAAAGCTTTTTTCTTTAATCAGCACCAGCTGTAGCTATGCTGGCCAGCATTTCCTTATTTCGTCGAGCGACGCGTCGGTCTTGAAGCCGGTGGGAGAGTAATGGCACGGAGTGGCGCGGTGGCCTGCCCTCTGCAGGGCAACGAGCACGGCCTCGTTCCTTGGTGCCAAACCCCCCAATCTCCGCGCTAGTTCGTGCACGTCCCAGTGCCACGGGGGAAAGCCTTGCTCGCCAGCAATAATCTTGAGGTATTTGTCAATCTTTTCCTTGCCCTCGTAGCCGCGCGCGTCGTTTACACTAACCATTTTTTCTACAAAAGTTTTATCCGACAAATCGCCCAACCACAACGGTCCCGCCGCCTTTTTATTCGTGCTTGAACCGGCTTCGACGCGCTTGTCGCCTTCAACGTCGTAAAGCAACCCTAACTGTTCGAGTGCCGCGTCGGCTTTCCCCGCGCCCGGCTCTATGCGGGCTATTACTTTGATTGCGTGGCCTTGGTAGAATGAAACTAGCGGCCGCGGAGCGCAGTCGTACACAGCAGCGAATCGGACAATGGTGCCGTAGAGAATACGCAGCGCTGTCTCGTGGCTGTACTTAGAACGCTGTGGCAGCGCAGCGTAGTGCCGCAAGCACTTTTTGGGCTCGGCGCCGCACAGTTTGGCTAAATCCGTTGCCGTGGCGGAGAGTATGCCACCTTTTTGTGATGCGAGGCGGCGGATTGACGCGTCGAGGAACGGAACTGGCGAGCCGAACGGGTCGAGTTCAATCCAGTCGAAGCTCGGCCTGCCTTCGCCGGTATGGCAAAGAAACGCGTTGAGCTCGCTTGAAACAAACTCGGCGCGCTTGGAGATTTTATTGAGTTTGATGTTAGCCTTGCACAGCGGTGTAGCGTGCTCGTTAGCGTCAACCAGCACGACTTTATCAACGTCGTTTTCTAGTGCGTAGCGTATTCCGCGCGACCCTGTGGCGCACAAGCCGTCCAGAATAGTTTTTGCTTCGCTAGCGCCCAAAGCGATTGAAGAGACGGTGCGGTTGAACTGCATTCGCGGATTGTAGAAGGCGAGCTTGTGGAAAGGGTCGCTCTCTGTCAAGGGCGGTACTCTTAAGCGCGTGCCTTCCTCGATTGCTTCGACTGTGTTCATTAAAAGCTTTTTACCGGCTAAAAGGTTATATGGTTGTATTGTACACTCACACCGATTTCGACGGCATCGTTTCAGCCGTGCTTATCTCGAGCGTTGAAGACGTCTCGTGGATAGACTTTACCGAGCCAACACAAATACAGAACGACGAAATAGAGATAAAGAAGGGCAGCATCATCTCTGACTTGCCTTACCATTCCAACTGCGGGTTGTGGTTCGACCACCACGCTTCGTCAAAGCACGCGAAAAAGTTTGAGGGCGCCTACGACCCTAAAGCACCGTCCGCCGCACGCGTAATTTACGAGTACTACGATAATCCGTACCTTCGCGACAAATTCGCCGCGCTAGTCGAGGCAACCGACAAGATAGACCAAGCCAACTTCTCGCTCGACGACATAAAGAACCCGTCGGGTTACTACCTCTTGTCGCTCTCGCTCGACGGGCCTGAAACGGCTAGCGAGTCAATGGCTTACAAGCGCGAACTCATTTCCTTGTTGAAGAGCAGGCCGTTGGAAAAGATTTTGTCCGAGCCCCGCGTGGTCGCTTACATTGAGAAAAAGCTTGCGGCAATGTGGAAGGCTGAAGAAGTATTGCACGGTTACTCGCGCCTCGAAGGAAGCGTCGCGGTGGTGGACTTGCGCAACGCGCCCGGGTGGCTCGCCTCAGCTTCTAGCCGTTGGTACCCTTACCTCGCGTTCCCCAACTGTCGTGCTAGCCTGCGCATCAAACCCTCCAAGCGCGAGGGGTTCGTCGA
The DNA here is from genome assembly GCA_001871595.1 of Candidatus Micrarchaeota archaeon CG1_02_55_22. Lineage (GTDB taxonomy): Archaea > Micrarchaeota > Micrarchaeia > Norongarragalinales > UBA97 > UBA97. Next base: position 30,959 of record MNVH01000050.1, read on the forward strand.
CGTTTCGGTTGGGGAGAATATCTTCAAGCGCGATTTGGGGAAGGACGCTGGCGCGATAATGAAGCGCTTTGGCGGGGGAGGCCACGCTGCCGCTGCAGGGTGCAAGCTTGAAGCAGGCAAGGCCGACGCAGCAATCGCCGAGATACTAGCCGAGCTCAACGCCTAATCGGCAGGATTATTTATTAGATTAGGGCGTCTAAGTTCAACAATGAGTACCGCGCGCCGCTTGAGCCCTGTTGAAGCCTCGCACTTGGAGCAGTTCGACTACTCTCCGGACGCTGTTGCTGATTTGGTCGCTTGGCGGTCTAATCACGGTCGATTGTCTAGCTTACCCGGGTTGACTGCGCTCGCTGTCGCCGTTCGAGATGGTCGCTCGTTGGTAAAACTGGCTCATTTTGATGTCTCTGATTATCCGTTGCTTTCAAAGCGTCCCGGCCGATTCTTTGTTCACACCAACCGCGATGGCGAGGAAATGATGGCATGGCTTGGCCGGCCCGAACACATCTTACGCCTAGAGCGTTCGACTAGAACGTGGACGGTGCCGGACGGGTCGCTGGCTTTCGCCAAGTTCATCAGCACGCCGAAAGAGATAATGGTTACCACGCTCCAACCCGCGGTATACCGCGACATGACGCTCTTGAATGAAGACGAGCTGAAAGAATACGGTTCTGATTGGGCGGTGGTGCCTTTACTGGCAATGATCGAATACGCTCGCCGGAAAGGCAAGCGCCTCACGGCAGTTCATCCCGATGACTATCAAGCGTTTCATAACTATCCCGGCGTGCAGCCGATGAGTGACGACATTCCGCTCTACTACCGCGTCGCATTGAAACAGGCACTAATACGTAGCAGGGGCATTAAATCTTCGGACAAGCGGCGTTTTTCTCTAGAGAACCACGTCATCGTGGCGCGTCCTGGTGTTCATGGCGAGCCACAGCCGGCTCAGCCCATGTTTCTCAACCGGAAAGTAGTTCTCTATAATCCTCCGGCAAACCACTCCCGAAACGTTTAAAGACTCTTTACGGGCTATTTGTTTCATGGAACCGCGCAAGCCGAGCTACAATATCTATAAGCCCAACCGCGACAACCGCGGCGCTGCCGTGCAGTTCGACTTTAACGTGTCGAAGCAGGCAATCTTTCTCGAAGCCGCGTTGCAGGTGGCCGAACAGTCCTTCGACTGGGGCAATAAGATTGTAGTCAAGCTCGACGTTGTTGATATTGGAAAGCTTTTGACCGTGCTCGACGGCAAGGTGCCGCAGGCAAAGCTCTTCCACGACCCGTCAAAAAGAGAGGGTTATTCGGGCAATACCCGGAACAATACGGTGGAGTTCTCGAAAGGCCAGTACGGATACTACTTGCGCGTGTCACAGCAGTCCGCCGATAAGGCGGTTAAAACCGTATCGCTCTCGGTCTCGGAAGACGAAGCGCAAGTATTACGGGTATTGCTTGAGCGCGCCATAGCGTCTTGTTACGGCTGGTGAGCGGTTAACTCATCGACGGCGTGGCCGAGTCGCCGGCCGCCTCGCGCTTCAAGATTTCTTGGCGTATCCGACGGATTTTCTCGCGGTACTCGGCATCCTGCTTTTTAGTGTTGTCCTCTTTCGAGGAACGAGAGTAGAGCGCGAAGACAAGGAACGCGACGACGATTATGATCACTATCGCGAAAGCGTTCTCGCTCGCCGCGGCGAAGAAGAGGCCGGTAATGCCTTGAGGCTTGTTCACCGTGTCAAGCTTCTGCCGAGCGATTTCTATGCCGTTGCTTTCAAGCACGAGCGTGGGCGCGATCTCCTCGTTCGTGTCTGACACGGCGGTGATTGTTACGTTGCGTTCGCCTCCAGCGGGCACGGTAACAATATCCGAAGAAACCTTCCACGATGTGGGAATCGATTCTAGGCGTCCGGAAACGTTCGGTAACGCAACTGGGCCGTCGTTGGCAACCGTGGCAATGATTGTGATGATGTGGTCGTTCTGGGTAATAGCTGTGGTGGCGGCAGCGTGCGAGTCGCACGAACCTACGAATATAGGTATGGTGCCGTTGCCTTGCCAGCCCGGCGTGGTTGCGCGGACGAACAAATAGTTCTGTCCGTTCGCTAGGTCGGCGCGGTTCACTTCGAGGCCGAATTCTGCGACAACCCCGCTGGGCACGCGGAGTACGCGCGAGGAAACTTGGTGGCCGGAAACGAACGCGTCAACCGCGAAGTCCGTCGTCGCCGAAAGCGTGTTCTCGAGCTGCGCGCCAAGAGTAATGGTGTTGGTTTGGCAGTCGAGTACATTCAAGCCAGAAGCGGGAAGCTGCGGGAAGACGAGCGCCAGCTCGTTTGATGCCGTCGTTGTGGGTGTAACTGCGTCGGTGACTTCGATGCGGTCGGTAATCGAGCCGATTGGGCGGCCGTCCTTGAAGACGGTGACCTCGTAGGAGTAAACGCCCGGAACGGCGCTACCCGTGTCGATGTTGAGCGGCACGAGTACGTCGTTGTTTCGGTCCAAATCAAAGTAAGTCTTGGTTGGAATCACGCCCACTTCCGTGTTACGCGATTCGACGCCGAGAGTAAAGCTGCCTGCAGCACCCTTGTTGGTTATCTGGTAGGTTGCAATGGCGCGTCCGGCGGAGTTGGCCTGGTGGTAATCGCACCTGCGGCCGTCAAAACAATAGTTGGGCGTTGTTCGCTTGATAGAAACGCTGTAAGTAGTGGGTTCGTAGTACGATCGGTAGTTAATATTGCTGAGCACGCGGTTGCAGCTGGTTTCACCGCACGAGGCGGCCTGGCCCGACGCGTAGTCTTGGCCGATGAAGGAGTATTCGCTGCACGCGAACGAGTCGCATGGGCGTAACAGTAAGTTTACGGTTGCGGTTTTTGTCTCGCAAGTTGTGCCGCATACTTGGGCGGTGACGTCAACGTTCTTGCTGCCGATGAAGCACGCAGGGACGGAGAGGTGTAAGTCGGTTCCCTTGCTGCCCGTATTCGCGATTGTTAACTCGCTCGCGTCGAAGGACGCTCCGATTATGTTCGAGTTAGCACTGAAATATATGTTCTCGCCAGGCGTTGCGTCGGTAACCCATACGTGGACCGTGCCGTCCGAACAGGCCGTTATAATTTCTGAGTTTACTGACGTGTGGAGGGAGAACGCGCTGGATAGTGCGGCGAACGCAATCAATGCGATGCCGACTGCAAAAACCGCGCTGCGGGACAGTTTAACCAAAATACCACCTGATGTTACTATTAAGGAGTAACGACATATTTAAAGGTGTCGTTTGTTACTCTTGGCTAGTGATTACATTTATATAAGTGGTTTTACATAATAACTTGTGGCTTTCTTCTCGCATAAGGACCTTTTCGGTGGTTGTTACCCCAATGAATGAGTATAATTCAGTTAAGCTTAATAACATAAAATCCGTGAACACTACGGTGCGGATGCCTCAAAACCCAGAAGTGATAAACGGCTTGCGACGCCTCGGGCTTAATCAGTACGAGGCCAAAGCGTATTTTGCCCTCAGCACTACTGGTAAGAATACTGCCGGCAAGCTCTCGGAACACGCAGAACTCCCGCGCGCACGTTCCTACGACGTTCTTGGTTCATTGCAGGACAAGGGCTTCGTCGCCGTACAACCAGGTCGCCCCGTGAAATACTACGCCCTCCCAATCGGCGAGGCCATCAAGACGCTCAAACGCCAGCGTCAAGAAACACTTTCACAAGAGCTCACCCGCATCGACCAACTCAGCGGTGACCTCTCCTCGAAACTCGATCTATCTTTCGGGGTATCAAAGCCCTCGTTTGAAGACGCGGTGTGGACGCTCAAAGGCCGCGAAGCAATCTACTCAAAACTAGCTGCAATGATTGACTCGGCTAAAGAGCACGTCATCATCTCCTCATCTCAGGAAGGAATGCAACGCAAGCTCTCCGAACACCGCAAGCTACTCGACCGTGCTCGCGGCCGCGGAGTCAAGATACACTTGCTCTCAACACTCTCGAAAGAAAAGCTCGGCGACATGGCGAAAATCGCCAAGACCACGTCGACAGAACTGCCGACCAGAATGGTTCTAGCCGACGACCAAGCGCTCTTGTTCTTAACCGATCACTCCTCGAGTCCCGAAGACGAAGTCGCCCTCTGGCTCAACAGCGGACACGTCGTTGACACGCTCAAAAAAGCCGTTGAGTAAACCGTCGCATAATTATTCTATTGTTTAGCGATTAGCATAAATTAACGAAAATTAGTTGTGCCGGGGCGGTGTCGGGAGGCGGGCGTTTACCGCCCCGGCCTCGCTTCTAGTTTGGTGTGGTACTTTTAACGCATCATGCCGCGTCCGCCCCTTGAACCGAATCCGGGTGCGTCGTCGTTCCTAGCACCGCACGAGCCATCGCCGTGCATCACGCCGAAGCCTTCTCCGGGCTTGAATCCGTGCATTCCGCCGCCGAGAGCGATTAGCTCCTCTTCCGTCGCCGAGCCGTCAATCGCTTTAAGCATCAAGTCGTGGTGTTCCTGCATGAACGCTTGCAGCGACGGGTCGCTTACTTTTGCGAGCTGGTCTTGGAAATATTCTGCCATTACCGTCGCGTTGAAAGCGTGCATAGACTTAAATTCCTCGCGAGCGGATTCGTTCAAGCCCGGCGCGTGGAAACCCATCGAATAATTTCCGTAACCTTTGTCGTCTTGCCAAGGGTGCGCTTGTGCAAAGGCAACACCGGCTATAATGAGCGCAATGCCGGCTACGAGCGCAATTCTTCCATCCATTTCTAATTCACTCCGCGCCAAAGCGCAAGTAAACGATGGATTTCGCGTTATAAGGCCGTTTCCCGAAAATACGCCCAAATAAGACCCAAATCTTTGCGGTGTTCGGCCTTACTTGTTGTTTAGGTACAATAGTACGATTGCCGCGGCGAGGGAGAAGAGGCCGGGAATGAACGAGAACGGCCCGGTCATCGGGCCGTAGCCGAGCCGCGTGAACAACAAGGGGTTGGCGCTTGCAGCGTTGAGGAAGAGTGCGACAACAAGAATAATAAGGCCGAGCGTGAACTCGCTTCTTAGCTCTATGTAGGTCTGGATATATTGAGTCAAGAGCGCGATGAGCAGCAGCATGGTAAAGCTTGCGATGATGATACTTTCGTTAAGGAAGGATTGCGTGCGCATGAAGCCCATTCTGCCTATTGGTTCGCCCGAGGTTACTATGCCTGCAACCGTGTAAAGCAAGCCCACGCTGGCCAGCGCTACGACTATCGCGATTGCCAGCGAAACGAGTCCACTGCTATTCTTCTTTCGAGAGTTCCTTGATTTCATCGTACATCTCCTCGCTTTCTTGGGATAAAAAGTATACGCGGCCGTAGTTGGGCCCGCTTGAAGTTAGCACGCCGTTCTTCGTCAAGAGCTCCAAGTGGTGCTGTACGGTTTTGTAATCCAGCTTGAGTGCTTGGGCTAGCTTTCGTGCGTTGGATGGCTTGCCATTGATTTGTGCGATTATTCGCGCGCGGTTCTCACCGCCGCGCGAGCCCGCTATAAGCCAGTACACAACTTGCTTGAAACCCATTTACTTTTTCCTTTCCAATAACGTGAGCCCGAGGCGCACGCCTACGCCCGTTGCGCCGACTGCACGGTATGGTGAGGGTTTCTTGTTCCACGCCGTGCCCGCGATGTCGAGGTGCGCCCACGGCGTCTTCTCGACAAACGTCTTAAGGAATGATGCGCCCGAGTGCCCACCTGCAACGCCGGGCTCGCCAATGTTCTTGACGTCGGCAACAAGGCTCTTGACTTTCTCGTCGTACTCCGGCCAGTTCGGCATGGGCCAGCAACGGTCGCCCGACTCCTCGCCTGCGGCCCGCACGCGCTCGACGAGCTTGTCGTCATTGCCGAACAACCCTGCAGCCACGTCGCCCAAAGCAACCACTATCGCTCCGGTGAGCGTGGCGAAATCGATTATCTCGTCAACGTCCTGCTTTTCAGCGAATGCTAGAGCGTCCGCCAGGAGCACGCGCCCCTCGGCGTCCGTGTTAAGCACTTCAATCGTCTTGCCAGACAGGGTTTTGATGATGTCGCCCGGGCGGTACGCGCTGCCGGACGGCATGTTCTCGGCCGCACCGAAAACGCCTACTACGCGGCCGGCGTAATTGAGTTCCTTAACGGCTTTCATTAATGCGATTACCGTGCAAGCGCCCGACTTGTCGAACTTCATCTCATCCATCGAATTAGACGGTTTTATCGAGATTCCACCCGTGTCAAAAGTAATTCCCTTTCCAACGAACGCCGTGCCCTTTCCCTTGCCTTGCCACTCCATCAAGACGAGTTTTGGCTCGCTCGCGCTGCCAGAGCCGACGGCGAGAATCGCGTTCGCGCCCATCTTCTTTAGCTCGGTCTTGCCGTATACTGTGACTTTCATCTTTCCGCCCGCGAGCTTGAGCGCTTCCTGCGCGAGGTACTCGGGGTTGACAACGTTGGCCGGTTCGTTATCCACGTCCCGGCAATAATTGGTTGCCTCGCCGTAAACCATGCCCCTTGAGAAAGAGTCCTTATACTTCACCACTTCCGCGCCGTAGAGCACAAACTCGGCGAGGTTTTTTACGGGCTCGTCCTTTTTCGAAAAGTACTTGTCGAAGGAATAGCACGCCAAAAGCGCACCCTCGGCAGCGACTTGAATTATTTTCTCCGCGTCGAGCCCGCACTTTATTACCGGCGCCGCAGCCGTAGAGTAACCGCGCAATCTAACCGAACTTGCGAAAGCGCCGTAAGCTTTTCTTGCCCCGTCGAACGAAAAGTCTTTCTGGGTACCAAGCCCGACCACGGCGACTACGGGTTTGAGTGTGTCGACGAATAGTATCTCGCTAGCTTTGCCGGCGAAAGCGCCGCGCTTGACCGCTTCATCGTAGAACGCTCCCGCGTCGCCCTGCAAGCCCGACGGCTTGAGCGCCTTGCCATCGTCTGACTGGAACGCGAACGCCGCGATTACCTGTTGTTTGGATGCCTCTTGGCTGACCGAAAGCTTCACGTTAATACCACCGCGAACCCTTAGGCCGGAAACGACTTTAAGCGTGTCGTTTGCTTTTCCGAGGTTTTAAAAGCCGCTTCGGCGTAAGCTGCGTATGGATTACTGGTTTGCTCTCGCGTCGGTTGCAGTTAAGCTGTTGACCGTAGTGCTTGCGCCTATCCTGCTTTTCTACGCCGCCGTCGCGTGGCACAGCGACCACGCGCGGGACAGCCGCTCGCGCAAGGGCGCGTTATGGGTGCTCTTGCTCGCCGTGGCAGCGCTCTCGCTCTCGCAGATAATGCAGTTCTACGCCGATTACTCGGGCGAGTGGTGGGCGTCGTTCGCGTCAAGCGCTCTCGTTCTCGCGTTGATGGTATTCGTTTTCATGTGCGTGCGAGTGTGGGTGCGTCAAGAGATGAAGCCCCACTTTGTTGGGAGCAGGCCTGCGGCTAAATCGGTTAAAACACGCCGGCTGAAGCGGCGCTAGAAATCTAGGCGACTACTGCTTCAACAGCCTTTTCGGGCTTGGCTTCCTTGTCTTCGGCCGCGTTTTCTTCGCCCGGCTTCTCGGTGTCGAACTCTTCCTTGAGCTCGGTCTTCCAGATTTCGACTCTGCGGATTGGCGCGATGGCGTGAAGCTTCTTGTGGATGCCTTGGTTGAGGCGCGTGTAAAGAACGTCTTGAACGAATTTGCCAAAGTCCGCGCTCGATGCTAGTTCTGTGATTTCCTTGCCGAGCACATTGCGTATTTGGTTCTTGTGCTCTTGGCTGATCTTGCCTTGGCTTACGACCATGACTTTCACGCGGAACTCGATGCCGTCCTTTGAAGTGCACGGGTAGACTACTTCTATGACGTCGCGCCTGCGGCGGATGAGCGTGCGCAGGTATTCGCGCGCGATGCGGTGGCCGATGAACTTAGCGTAAGCTTTGTTGCCTTTTATCTCTGCAACGCGGAGGCGGACCGTGGTGTACATGTGGCTCAGGTCTTTAGTGATTTCCTTGAGCGGAATTTCAATGATGCGGTTCATCAGCGTTTCATCGTCGAGCGCGGGCACTTGTGCGGCCTCAATGTTGTTGAGGAAGTTGGGGGCGAGGATAGAGTACCATTTCTTGGACTTCCACGAGTCGACGACTTTCTTTACCGGTTTAGCCATTAATAGTTCACCATTACTTTACGATGAGCGCGGCCTTTTCAGGGTCGTACTGCCAGTTTTTGGGCAGTTTCTTTCCGCGGTAGTAGCGTACGAGGCGTTTTATCTTGCTCT
>MNVH01000057.1 GCA_001871595.1 Candidatus Micrarchaeota archaeon CG1_02_55_22
CGCGCATGCGTTCGGTAATCTCGACCGCGCTAATCGCCGACAACTCGAAGTCGCCCTCTTTACGCAACTCTCCTGCCAAACGCTCGCGCACTTCCGGCGAAAGAACTTTCGAGTCCTTGACGCCCCTCGCCTTCAACTCGCTCTCGCTGTCATGCGCGTACGCGCACATAACCAGTGGTCCAAACACGCAGCCTCTTCCGGCTTCATCGATGCCTGCAACAAGCTTTTTCATAACCGAACAGTGAACGCCAAGCACGCTAAAAATACCGTCGCATACGGAACGTTTTAATTCGTTCCACACCCACAATAACTCCAGCGGGGTCATCGCATAACCTGGCAGTGCGCTGGGCTCCAGTCAGGAATACGCCGTCAAACGCGTTTCCACGAGAATATGACTGAGCCGACGACGCGGGCACCTTCGGGCGCTTGTCGTCGGCGATGATTGGTGAATTGGAGCACCGAGGCCGACAAGGCCGCATGACGAGCACGACAGAACAGGCGAAACTCAGATGTCGGGGTTCAAATCCCCGTGACCCCATCGACCTTTCCGTGCGGCTTCGTTGCGACTCTGCTCTCTCGCCGCACAAGCTTGACTAAAATGCCAATCAAAAACTGCTTTTAACTTGGCTGCCTAACTGTTTTCATGCAACGCGTGCTCATGTTCCTCTCGAACAATTACGGCAACGATCCTCGCGTCAAGGGCATTGTCCAAACTCTTGCTAGAACACGCAGCGTCGAGTTGTTGTGCTTCGACCGCAAAAACGTTCTGCCCAAACGCGAGAAAAACGGTGCAGTCGCCGTCGAGAACGCGCGCTCGCCAGTAAGCGGGCCGATGGGCCTGCTGCACTTTAATTTGAAGCTGCTAGTACGCGGAATGCGGAAAAAGTTCGACGTGGTGCATGCCAACGACTTCGATTCACTCGTGCCCGCGTACATTCTCTCCGTGCTGCGCAACAAGCCGTTGGTCTATGACTGCCACGAGGACTACGCCGTCTTCGCAGCCGACAACGGCCTCGGCGTTCTAGCTCCATTAATCCGTTTCCTCGAACGCCTCGCAGCACGGCGAGCAAGCATAATCTACGCAGTCAACCCGCGCTTGACCGAACTAGGCAAAGAAAAATCGAACGCAGTCCTATTATGGAATGCCCGCGATGCAAAAGATTTCTCTTTTACGACAAGTCAGCGCAATTCTTTCCTGAGCCGCCACAAGCTCAAACAAAATTACTACTGCCTTTCAGGCACGCTGTGCCGCGGGCGCAACATCAAGCAAACACTCGACTGGTTCGCTTACAACCCGAAGAAAACGCTTGTTGTTGCAGGCAGGGGTGAACTCGAGCCATTAGCCGAGCACTACGCCTCGCGCCACGCCAACATCGTCTTTCTAGGCCTGCTTTCCCTCCGCGAGTCGCGCCTACTCGAATCAAACGCCTTCGCGCTCGTCGCAGTGTACGAGCCGTACGGAAACAACCTCGCCGCCGGACCGCCGGGCAAGCTCTTCGATGCCATAGCGTCAGGCGTGCCAATACTAGTTGGTAGGAGTGGAATAGCTGAGACGTTGGTTGAAGAAACGGGGTGCGGGCTCGCGGTTGACTCGGCCGAATCCGGTTTGGATAGTATGACTCCGGTTAAGCGCAGAGAACTAGCGGCGAACTGCGTGCGTGCACGCGAAAAGTACTCGTGGAAAAGGCAGGCGCGCGTGCTAGAGCAAACCTATCCGCCGGCCTTTTAAACTACTAGTCAGGGACAGCAAACTTAACCTTTAAATACTAACCACTCGCTAATAGTAACATATGGTGGTGAGCTTTTTGTCTCCTAGAAATATTTTCGTCAGTCTATTCGTTTTGCTGCTCGCAGGAACGCTTTTCGCGAGTTTCGCAGCCGCAGCCGACACCCTTGCTCCGTCCGTGACGGTTTACCGCAACCCGCAAGAAACCGTGTTCTCCGGAACAGTACTCACCCTAACCGGCAGCGCCCTTGACGCTAGCGGAATAGCTTACACTAAGATACTATACAACGTAGGCGACGCCACGCAATCCCGCACCTGTTATAATGCCGTGCAATGCTCTGTCGAAGTCAGCCCCCTGCAAGCAGGCACAGTAGTCCGCTACTGGGCTGAAGCACGCGACGACGCCAACAACTTCGCCACCACGGACATTTACTACGTCACGATAAATCCGGTATCGTTCACCCCAATTCCGTCTCCTATAACCCCACCCGGCACCGGCTCCGCACCAACCGCAACCGTTACCCGCACGCCCGTATTAGTAACAACCAGCGACCGGGTCACGCTCTCGGCACAAGGTTTTGACGACAACGCCGTGCGTTATACGTTTATCAAGTACCGCCTTGGCAGCGGCACCGAGCAAGTCTCAGTCTGCACCGGCTCAACGTGCTCGACGCAACTAAACTTTCTCCAAGCCGGCGTTACGGTTTCATACCATGCCGAAGCGCAGGATTACGACGAACTCCGCGGCTCAAGTTCTATTTACTCATTTACAGTGCAGTCCGCGGTTACGCCCACGACCACGCCTTCACCAACTTCCACGCCTTCGCCCGGCAGCGACGTTACCGTCCCTTCGCTCAACGTCTACCGCACGCCCATTGGGCAAGTCACGCCCATAACACAAATAACAATATACGCTTCAGCAACCGATTTGAGCGGAATCGCATCCACCGAACTATTCTACCGAGCCAACAACGGCCCCGAACAACACGCTTCCTGCACTTCGAGCGTCTGCAGCGCATTCATCGGCAACCTACCCTCTGGTAGCATCGTTTCATTCAAGGGCAAGGCAACTGATTCGAGCGCAAGGGCGAACTCGGTTGAAAGCCCGTGGTTCTCCTATATAGTAACCGGCACCGACACTAGCCGGGCTTCAGCAACAGTCCACGCAAGCGACTGTTCAACCAACGCCCCGCTCGCCGGAGCAACCGTGCTCCTCGACGGCGCAATCACAACCACCAACTCGAATGGCGACGCATCGTTCGCAGGCCTGCCAACCGGTTCGCAAGAACTCACCCTCATCGCAGGCAACCACGACCAAGCTGGCCGTATCGTAACCCTTGTCGCGGGCAGCAATGCTCTAGCAATATGCGCTCAACCAATCAATAACAACGATCCAACCAACACGCCGCCCTCCGTCACCGTAACGCGCAATCCGTCCGGCGTCGTGCCACAAGGTGCAACCGTCACGTTCAACGCGGCCGCAAGCGACAGTAACGGCATCCTCTGGACGCGCGTGGTGTACTCGCGCAACGGCGCGTCGTTCACCGGTAGCACATGCTACGCATCAACGTGCTCAACCACGCTCTTCCGCCTCACAGCTGGCGACGTCGTCTCATATTACGCCACCGCAAAAGACGCGGCCGTGCCCGGTGCAACCGCAACAACGCAAATCTATTCCTTCGCCGTCGGCGGCACCGGCGTTACGCCCACGCCCTCACCAACACCCCCGCCCAGCGTATGCGGCCTCCCCCCAATCTGCACTCCTCCGCAACAGCTCGTGCAAACCGGCCTTCGCTCGAACGGCTGCCCCATCTGGTCGTGCCAAAACCAAGTCGTTGACACCGCCCTAGTAACAACCCACGTAACGAGCTGCTTCGACAACTCGCCCATCGCAAGCGCCTTCGTCGCAGTCGACGGCCGCACTGCAAGCACTGACTTTTCAGGCAACGCCGTCCTCGCCAACGTGGCCAACGGCACGCAGACAATCACGATAACCGCGCCCAACTACAATACCTTTACCGGCACGGTCAACGTTGTCATTCCCGCAACCGCCATCGTACAATGCCTCAGTCCGATAACAACCGGCGATACAACGGGTGCATTGTGCGCGCTCTACTCTTCAAACAACCGTCCTCTTGCCAACACGCAAGTAAACGTTACTGTTAATTTAACCAATTACTCAACCGTACCAATCTCAGTACCAGTAAACTGTGGCAACGGCGTCATCTTGAACGCGCCCTGCGTTGCTTCAATCGGCCCGGAAAACGCCTCGTGCACCGTTGAATGCACTTACGCACAACAAGGCTCGTACACCGCTTACTCTACCGCAGCAGGCGTGCGCTGCGACCCGACCACGCTCTCAGTGCAACCGGCAATCACGCAAGCCAACCAGTCCACGCTCCTCGTCATAGTTTACGACCGCGACACCGGCGTGCGCCTGCAAGGCTCACACGTCAACGTCTCCGGCATAAGCTACTGGACGAACTCACTCGGCGAAGCAACCGCCCGCGTCGCACCCGGCACCCACTTTGTCAGCGCCTCGCTCTCAGGCTACAACTCATCCAACACCACCATCGCCGTGGCCGCCAACGAGCAAAAACAAGTGCAACTCGCGCTCGCCTACAGCCGCACCGACTGCGACTTCACTGCCGAACTCATCACAACCTCGTGCAACAGCGGCACGGCAAACGCCCAACTCCGCCTAGAGAATCTACTCGGCAGCGACAACAACCTCTCAGTATCATTCAGCTCACTCTACACCGTAGCCGGCCCCGCGTCAATCGCGCTTTCATCCGGACAAACAACCATCCAGAACTATTCCATCGCCTCGCCACTCAACTACGCCGGCTCACAAACCGCCGTCGCCACCGTTTCAGGCCACTCGTGCAGCCGCACGTTCACAATCCCACTCTGCTCGGTATCCGACGCACTCCTCTCGGTCGAAGTACGCAACCCCGAAGTCGACGCACTCCCAGAATCACGCGCCTGCACGGGCGTCATCGTCCGCAACAATGCGGCTTACGAGCAGGTAATCGACCTCACCGCCTCGACTGGATTGAGGGGCGAGTTCGACCGTGACAAGCTCTACCTATACTCGCACTCCTCGACCGACGTGCAGTACTGCGTCAACGTGCCAAGCGGCGCCGACGGCGCTTACGACGTCACAATCCAAGCCCGCAGCAATGCGGCAAGCGCAATCGACAACTTCCGCGTTAACGTCAACGGAAACAGCGCGTTCTACCTCAACTACACATCCTGCACCAACCGCACCACCGTCTCGCAAACCGTCACCGTCGACGTCACCGCCTCAAACTATTACAGCCGCTCGATAAGCGCAGTAGTAAACCCCGACTCGACGAACGTCGCGGCAATCTGCATGCTTCAAACGAGTTCGGGCGACGACGCCACCGCACCGGAAATCACGCTCTACACCAGCCCGCAGGCAATAGTGTACGCCGGCAACCCCGTTTCAATCACCGCAGCCGCCAACGACTCGAGCGGAATCTCGCTCACCGAAGTACTCTATCAAATCGACTCCGGCCCCACGCAACGCCAATCCTGCACCGGCGTGCCAACGTGCACAATCTCGTTCACCGCACCACAAGGCTCAACAATAACCTACTGGGGGCGCGCCCAAGACTCGAGCGGACGCGCCAACCTTGGCGAATCAAGCCACCAATCATTCGCAGTAACCGACGCGCCGACCGACGGCCGTGACTTCACACCCCCAACAGTAAGCATCTCGCGCTCGCCTTCAGGCTCACTCGGCTCAAGCGACTCAGTCACCTTTACCGCAACCGCCAACGACGCTACTGGAGTACGCGAAATAACAATATACTACAAGCTCGGCGTGCGCGACTGGCAAAACGTCAACTGCTTCGCCACGCAATGCACTTACACACTATCGCCGCAAGCCCAGGGCACCACCGTCATCTACTACGCCACCGCCAAGGACTCAAGCAACCAAGCCAACACCGGCCTGAGCGGCTTCTCCTACTACAACGTCGGCCCGACGCTCTTCGCAGGCCACACCGTGGGCGGCCTCGACGTCGTCGTCACCGACTGCGCAACCGGCGCATCAATCACGGGCGCACAAGCCGCTATAAGTGCCAACCGCGTCACCACCGGTAGCGACGGAGTCGCCAGCTTCGGCCGCGCATCCTTCGACTCTTCAACCGAGTGCTCATGCATACCAATAACCGCAGCTGGACGCACCACGGAAGCCATCACCCTGGAAAACTCGGGCCCCGGCGGCAACTTTGAAACAATCGTCGAAAGCGACACCGACGCGCTCACCACATCAATTAACCAAGCCTACCTCTCCGCATTCAGCACCGGTGCTAAACGCACAGTGTACTTGAACATCGATGTTGACAACGCCGCCGCCGGACGCCACGGCCTCACATTTACCGTGCGCGACGCCGCCACGAAGACCCCGCTCTCAGCACGCAACATATGCGTAGACGTCGCACGCAACCAACAACTCGAGGCATACTTCGAGCCCAACAACTTCCTCGTCGCATTCGGAGGCACGTTCACCACGAAACTCAACCTCGCCAACCAAGGTAACACGCAACTCGACTTGCGCGCACAAACCAACACCAACTACTCAAACCCCAAGACAATCGACCAGTTCCTTTCATTCGGCGAATCCGCTTCACGCGACGTCACAATCGACACGCGCACTGCAGGCGACGTTCGTGAAACGCGGATCATCGAAGTAGCCAACCGCGGAAACACCACCATAGACGTAACCACCGCGCTACTGGGCTTTGACGCTTACTCGGCACAAATCGTCTCCCCGACCTTCCGCAAGCTCGAACCAGGACAAGCAGCCAACTTCACCGTCACCGTAATCGGCGGACTCGCCCGCGGCCACTACAACCTGCCCTACGACGTTATCGACAAGGCAACCGAACGCGTCATCAAAACGGTATACGTAACCTTCGACGTCGTCTCCGTCTCGCAAATCAGCCAACGCACGGTTGCCAAGGGCGTACAAATAGTCGACGCCTTCGTCGAACCCCTTCCAAGCACCGGGAGCCGCAGCATCACCGCAGTAATCCGCAACAACAACGCCTACACCGTCGAAGGAATCGCGCTCTACGCGAGCCAACTGCCACCCGGCGTGACAACCGGCATCACGCCGCCCGTCACGCTGCAACCCTTCGAAGAAAAGACGGTCTTCATCTCACTCCAGTCATTCAACGCACCCGAAGGCCTCTACACCGCACACCTCAAGCTCGACACGCCCGAATCATCGAACGAGAGACCTTTCTCGCTGCGCATCGGCAACAAGAACGAGCTCGGACTCGAAATCACCGTGCCCAACATCGAGTACTCGTTCGGCAACGAGACAACGGCAATTATAACCCTCTCGGTACGCAACACCGAGCGCCAACCACTCGACGTCTCGGCATATTTCCTCAGCCTGCCGTCCTACTTCGTCTCCAACGTCGAGCCGTTCACGCAACACATCAACCCCGGCGCAACCGCCAACTACACGCTCACCGCCCGCACCGCCCAAACACCCGTCGACTTCAACACCACGTTGAGCGCCGAGGCCACCGGACTCAGGAAGACTATAACCGTGCCCCTCGCCTTCGAAGAGGCCCGCAACGCAGGCGGAGCAACCGGACTATTCGGCGCAGGGCTCTCGGCAGACGCATGGTTCTGGATACTAGTAATAATGCTAATCGTAGCAGCTGCGTTCTTCTTCGCAGCCGCCTCGCGCAACCGCGCCACGGCGAACGACGCGCAAAGGCAGAACTAGAATGAAACAACTCATCGCCGCAATGTTGGTATTCATCATACTAGCATCAAGCGCAGCAAGCCTCGACGCCGAATTCCTAGGGCCCAAACAATTCGAGTTGTGCCCCTGCCAATCCCACACCATTCAAGTCTCTCTCGACCGCGCTGTTGGGCCAGTCAAGCTCACGCCGAACCACCCTGTTGAATTGTCATCCTATATTTTTACCGGCGAGGGCAATGTCCGCGAAATCGCGCTCAGCGTCTCGTGCGAAGCACAACCAGCAGGCTACGAATTCGTTGTAACCGCTTCGGATAATGAGGATTCCAAGGAATTGCTCGGCGTAATAGAAGTAAACGACTGCGACTCGCTCGGCCTACAACTCGTAGGCACGGCCAAGACCTGCGACTACGCCGAATACACGCTTCAAGCGAGCAACAATGCGCTTGTTACGCGTTCAATCAGCGTGGAAACCAACCTCAACACTGCCTACCACTCGATCTCCCGCAGCCAATTCACTCTTACCCCCAACGGCAAGGCAAACTTCACGCTCACCATCCGACCGCCCGCTCGCGCCAGCGAACAATCCCCCGTAATAGTAACGGTGACCGACGGCGAACACGCGACTTCAATCGAGGTTCCCTTTGCACTGCCACTCTGTACCCCGAGCTCGGGTGTGACAACTAGTGACCAGGGCGTAAGCGTGTTCGTACAACCCCAATCAACCACTACCACCGCGCAACCCGTTCCGTCATTCGAACTGCCTTACGCCGCCAACATCACCGGACTGTTCGCAGGCTCGCGTTTCGGCCTGCCCTTCGCAATAATCTTCATACTCGCGCTACTCGCCTTCGCCTTCCTCTACTTCCGTTACAAGTACGACGAGTCGGCAGAAGACGAGCGCCGCGAACGCGAACGCGTCGAGCGAACGCACCACCTCATGCAGCAAATCGAGCGCCGACACTAGGGCGACAATTATAATTCCCTCCCATCCACTAATTATTAAGTAGATTCAAAGGGAGAGAGTTCTGTAGAATGACTGCAATCAGGCAACCCATTGTCGCCACGCTAGGTCATGTTGACCACGGCAAAACCACGCTATTGGACAGCATCCGCAACACTAAAGTCCAGTCAAAGGAAGCCGGTTCAATAACGCAAGCAATCGGCGCGAGCGAGGTACCAATCGGAATCGTCACCGCTGTATGCAAACCCTGCCTCTCGCGAATGCCCGTTAAATTAACCATTCCCGGCTTGCTTTTCATCGATACGCCGGGCCACGAAGTCTTCTCCAACCTCCGCAAGCGCGGCGGCAGCATCGCCGACATCGCCATACTCGTAATAGACGTCGCGAAAGGCGTCGAAGCGCAAACCGCCGAAGCAATCGGCATACTCAAAACACACAAGACGCCTTTCGTCATCGCATTAAACAAAATCGATGCCTTGTCGGGCTGGATTCCGCACAAAGACGCGCCCTTTAGCCAAACCATTGAGGAACAGCGCCGCGAAGTCGCGGAGCAACTCGATACTAAGACGTACGAGCTCATTGGCCAACTCTACAATTACGGCTTCCAAGCCGAACGCTTCGACCGCGTCAGTGACTTCACAAAACAAATAGTCATCGTCCCCGTCTCGGCCCGCACACGCGAAGGCCTTCCCGAACTGCTGTTGTTCGTCGCCGGCCTCGCACAAAAATTCCTCGAAAACACGCTCAAAACCAGCAGCGACGCTCCCGGCAAGGCAAGTGTACTCGAAGTGCGGGAAGAGAAGGGCTTGGGCATGACGCTCGACGCCATACTTTACGACGGTTCGATAAAGCAGGGTGACAAGATATTCTTTCCGCTAGTTGAAGGCGGAGTCGCCGAATCAAAGGTCAAGGCAATATTCCGTCCCAAGCCCCTCGACGAAATGCGCGACCCGACCGAAAAGTTTTCTCCAATAAAATACGCTGAAGCCGCAGCCGGAATAAAGATCTCTTGTGAAGACGCCGGACACGCGCTCGCAGGCGGCTCTCTCTTCGTCGCCCGAACCCCTGAAGGCGAGCAAATCGCCCGCGACGCAATCGCCGGCGAAGTCCGAGAAATAGTTTTCGAAGGCGAGAAAGACGGAGTCATCATCAAGGCCGATTCACTCGGCAGCCTTGAAGCGCTTACAAAACTCTTTGAGGCCGAAAAAATCCCCGTACGCGCTGCGGGAATAGGCGCGGTATCCCGCAAGGAAATACTTGAAGCATCCAGCGTAAAAGCCAATAACCGCTTCCTCGGCGTGGTATTCGCATTCAACGTCCCCGTACCAGCCGACGTTGCATTACTAGCCGAAGAGGAATGCGTCAAAGTCTTTTCCGAAAAAGTCATCTACAACCTCGTCGACGGCTACGGCCGGTGGGTTGACGCAGCCAAGGCCACGGACAAGAAGGACGCATTCGCCAAACTCGTGCTACCAGCTAAAATCGTTCTGATGAAGAACCACTGCTTCCGCGTCAGCAAGCCGTGCATCGTCGGCGTGGAAATACTCTCCGGCGTGCTGCGCACCGGCGTCACGCTCATCAAGTCCGATGGTTCTGTAGTAGGCCAAGTCAAAGGCATCCAGCACGACAAGGAAAGCGTCGCCGAAGCGAGGCAAGGCCAGCAAGTTGCAGTTTCTATCGACGGGCCCGTTTTTGGCCGCGGCCTGGATTACGGCGAAGAGCTTTTGGTGGACGTGCCCAAGGAGAGCCAACTCCTCTTGCAGGGCCGCTACGCCGCCACACTCTCGCCCGACCAACAAGACCTACTCAAAGACGTAA
This sequence comes from Candidatus Micrarchaeota archaeon CG1_02_55_22, assembly GCA_001871595.1. Lineage (GTDB taxonomy): Archaea > Micrarchaeota > Micrarchaeia > Norongarragalinales > UBA97 > UBA97. The sequence goes on from MNVH01000057.1 coordinate 10,258, forward strand.
TGCGCGCAAAAGGACTCAAGGTCTTCTAGCGCCAGAATCTAAATCCGGTTCATTGGAACGGGTTTAAAACCTTTTCTCGCCATAATCTTTCAGCAGTATTCGTCCGTTTATTAGGAGTGGTTTGACAATGAAAATGGTTATTGGAGACGTTAAAGGCGGCCGCAGCTTTAGTGCTGAGCTCGCAAAAGAAAAAGAGAGCCAGCTCATCGGTAAAAAAG
>MNVH01000017.1 GCA_001871595.1 Candidatus Micrarchaeota archaeon CG1_02_55_22
TGCGGGCGGAATGCGCTTGGCGCAGCCGCACTTGGCCGAGCCCTTCCTCTTGAGTTATTCCGATGTCCTGTACCCAGACCTTGACTTAGGCGATTTGTACCGTTTCCATAAGTCCGTGGGCGCGGCTTGTACGCTGGCATTGACGAACGAGGAAAAACCGGTTTCTTTCGGCGTCGCGCGCCTGTCGGGTTCGCGCATAACAGATTTCGCAGAAAAGCCCTTATCAGCAGAAAGCCACCTTGTAAACGCGGGCGTGGCCGTATGCGAACCATCCGTATTCGGTTTCATTCCCCGCGCGAAGAAGTCGAGCTTTGAAAAAGACTTGCTGCCGGCTCTTGCTAAAGGAGGCAAGCTTTTTGGGTACGTCTATTCGGGCAAATGGTTTGACGTTGGCTGGGGCAAGCACCTTGTTCAAGCGCGTCAAGTACTTCGCTAGCCAAGTGTTGCCTTGAAGACAACGGGCGTGCTCTTTATGCCCCAAGTTATTCTATCGTTAGTGTAAACCGTTACAACGTACACTCCGGGTCCGGCAGTATCGCCCGGCGCGGGGTGGTTGACCTTACTTGCAACGCAAAGCTTGGGCCGAGGGCACCCGTAAGCATCAAGTCCCTGCGTGGTAAGCACGCCGTTGGGGCATTCTGGGTCGGTTACGGCAACGCATTGGCCTACCGACGTCGTGGTTGAAGCCGTTCCGCGTATAGTGTACTGGATGTCGGGGCAAGGCACCGTCGCCGAGCCGAAGTTGCCGGTTGCCGAAATCGTATACGTTTTGTCCGACTCGCTCGCCGGGAAGGCGCAGTACGCGCTAGATTGGCTCGTACGACTGTCAATGCTAGTAAGTGGAACCGTAGTGGGATTTGCAGGCAAGACTCCGGGCGTATTTGGGCCGGCGTTACAATTTACTGTGACGGTGTTCGCATTGCCGCTTGCAAACCGGTAGTAGGTTATGATGCGGCGGGTTATCGGTCCAGTAGTGCGCGAGGCCGCGTGATTGTTGGGTTCAAATACTGTTGCGAAGCCAGCGCAAATCGGGCTTGAACCAGAACCGTATTCCACTATGTCGAGTTTGACGTTGTTGCAGGGGACGTTGTAGCCAACTATTTCCGTCGTTACAAGGTATTGTCGCGTGCGGTCACCGAGAGGATAGTGTATGTAGGGGTTGACGTGGAAGTTGTTGCTTCGGTAGAGCCAAGCGTAGAACGTTCCCGGGCCGTACTGGAACGCCTCGCCGTTCGCGTTATAGTTGTACTTTACAAGCAATTTGTCTATGCCTTCTGGTACGTTGTCAACGGAAATGTCCAGATAGGGATAGGAGCCTTCTGTTGCAACGTTGTTAACTGGATTAACTAGGCACTTCATTCCCGGCAATTCCGGCGGGTTTGAGGGCGCGTTGGCAATGAATGATGTGTACCCGCACGTGTTCCAGTTGCTACCAGTTTGAGCTGATGCGGTAATCGTGTATCCAGTTGTCGCGGTGACTGCAGGATAGTTACAAGTTGCGGTGAAACCCGCACTTGTCTGCGTTGCCGTTACCTCTCCCGTGGGGCCGGGTTGCAGGTTTTGCGAGTTACAGTTGACGCGCACTCCCGGCGCCGTGGTTTGGACAGTTACTGTGGCACTTGCGGGTGTGAGTCCGTTGCCTGGGCTTGCGGTTACCGTGCACGCTGTAGCAGCGCTTGGCGGGATAATTGTGACGGGTTTCGTGCATGTTGCGCCGGCCTGCGTTCGCACGCGAAGTTGGTAATTCGTGCTGGCTTGAATGCCAGGATAGCTTGCGGTAAAGTATGCAAGATAATCGCCGCTCGACTGCTTGTACGCGTACGCAGGATATTCACCGAGCGGGCTCGCTGCTGGCGTTGCTCCGCCCGCGTTAGCGTTGGCGTAAACAATCATGCGGTCGCCCGCCGATGCGCCCACAACGCGCGCCGTGAAAGTCAAACCAGCCACGTGGGGGGCGGGGCCTTCAAGGATTTCGCACGTTTCGGCTGCCACCCAAGGCAGCAATAGCAGGACGAGTACGGTAAAGATTGCTAGTTTTTTTGTAACCATTTTAGTTCACCGTCTCCCTTACAATGAAGTCTTGTTTGCCCGTGTCAAGCAACTCCGGCCCAACGAGCGGCAGGTTGTCGTAGTACGTGCCGAGTTCGTCGTACGCTTTGGCCGCATTCGAGAGCGTTATCGGATTTGAAGCATCCAAGTTCTCGCACGTGCTAGAGTAGCCTTGTTGGGTAAACGTAGTCAGGGCGTTGCCGCGGATTTGTGCGCCCACTGCCGGCGGCACGGCTTCGCACGACGCGCCGTGCGGGCCGTCCAAGACGAATTGGTCGGTTTGGCACAGGATTGCCGGGTTGTATGGGATTGGCGCGTTGGTTGTCAAACGCTGCGAGCACGACGTATAAGCGGGGTACTCTACCTTGCCGTCGTCAACCGTGACTGTTTGGCCGGGTTGCACCCTGGCTTCAAAGTAGTGTATCTCGCGGTTGGTGTAGTAGTCGTCAGTGGGCGTGAAGGTGTACTCGTAGGTCGCCCACTGGTCGGTTATCGGTATATCCGGCGAGTAACCCGTGTTGGCCATGCCTAAATAGAACCTTATTGATTGGCCCGTGGGCGCACTCGCCTTTGCCGAGACGCTGAACTTTATTGGTATTCCTGCGCGCCCGTAGAGGGGGTTGAACGCGCCAGTTACCGTGCGGGTATAGTACCCGCAATCCACGTCTACGGGTGAGGGGTTGGTGAATTCCACGCCGTAACCGCTGCGTCCCTGTGCGATATCGCCGCGGCAGCCGCTTGAGAACGAGCCGCCCCAGATGTAGAAGCTGCCGTACTTGTTGAAGCCGTGGTCGACGTCGTCGAACCACGTTACTCCCGGGCTGCACGTCTTCTCTGGCCAAGCGAACGACGCGGTTGAGATAGTCTGGCTTTCTAACTGGTTTCCACTAACAAGCGTTGCTCCCGTAGAATTGATTATTCCGGACTCGTTTGAGGATAGGAATCCTACTAGCAGCCCGTTTCGTGCGACCAACTGGGACGAGGGTTCTGCCGCGAACGGAGTTGCTGACAACGTAGTGCCTTGCGGCAGGGGACAGAATTGGTTTACGATTGTAAGCTTGCCTGTCGCGCTCGCCGTGCGACCACTGTCGTCCTGCGAAGAGAGCGTGAAGAAGTAGTCTCCAACTGCTAGGTTCGTAGTATCAATTTGCACCGAGCCGATTACGGTTTGCTGGTCGGGGTTGATTGGGTTGGAGCAGCTCGCACACTCGTCGGGCCGTGTTATTTGCAAGCCGCCCGCGTCAACGACTTGGAAGTATTCATATTTGAACGAAATCGGCGCGCAACCCGCATTGTCTTTGTTCTTCACTAGCAGCGTTGCTGTCACCGTGTTGTCCGCGTGCGTCTCGATAACGCTGTACGGGCCAATGTCTGCTATTGGTGCAGAGTTCTGGCACGCTGGCGTGGTTGGCGTGGGGCGTGGTTGGGCGGTGTCCGCGCTGCCTGTACACGCGCCGTCAACGCAACCGTTCGGGCACACCACGCGCACCGCGTAAGGGTCGCGGTTGCCGTTGTATGTTGAAAGACAGGTTTGTTCGATGAGCGTGTTCGCGTCAACGCAGTAGTCTTCCGCGGCATTAGGGTCGCTCGCGCTGGCCGGTTGATCTCGAGTCTTCGGCGTGACCGTGCCTTTAGCGTAATAGCTCGGGTCGTCTAAATAGATTTGCGGGGAACCCCAGCTGCCGAACCATTTGCAGCCGTAATTGTTGCAGCCGTATTCGCCGTGAAGGGTGTTGTAGCTGGACTGGCGGAACTCAAACCGGTCGGCGTGGTAGCTTAAGTCCGTTGCATCACTATCGGTGCAAACAGGGTGGACTGGCGCGGGCGGGTTCGGTATGGGGTTGGCGTGGCATTTGGTGTCCATTCGTTCGTCTACGTTGACTTCCGAATAGCAGCGGTTCGGCCCGTCGGGGCACTCCGCATCGCGGTACGCTAGTTCGTCTCCGTTGCAGTACGCTTCGCGGTACGTGTTCACGTTGACGCACCCGTCCTCGTAAACGTTGGTGAGCACGTTGTTCTTGTATAGCTTGGTGGCGTTGTGGCGGTAGGCTTCTTCAGGGCCGCTGTACTCGTCCTCGCAGCGGAAAACCGGGGCTGGCGTGGGTGTTGGACTGGGTGTCGGGCTGGGCGTTGGCAAGGCGGCGAGGCACGCGCCGTTACTGCAACCGTACTGACAAGTTACGAGCGCGGTGGCGGGAATGCCTTCCGGCAGGCAGACTTGTTCGGCGATTTCGCGGTTGTTGGCGCACCTATCACTACCAGTCTCGTACTTGGGTGACGGTGTCACGGCAGTTGCCTGTCTGAGGCTGGCGTGCGCGGGGTCGACTTGGTAGCGGCGGATTGCGCCGTCAGGTAGCGTGACCTTGACGTTTCCGTTATCGTTCTGTACCACGGGCGTGTTGTCCGGGTCAACGCAAGAAACGGGTGCCGGTGCGGGCGGGATGCATGCGCCGTCACTGCAGCCGTTCGGACAAGTTGCGAGCAGGAAGTCTGGCGAGTCAAAGCCAGGAATACAGATGCGTTCGACGAGTCGGTTGCCTTTACAGTAATCCTCCTTTGTTCGCAGGCCAGTTGCCGTGCTCTTGGTGTACAAGCTGGCATCATTCAAGTACGCCCAATAGATTGCGAGGTCTGGGTTGAAGCGGATGAGTTTTTGCGCGATGGAGTACTTGGCGTAGTCGAGTGAAGTAGTTATCGCTGTGGCGTCATTATCCGTGCACGCGGTCGCCGCGTCAGCGAACGATATGCGCGTTGGTGCGGGTGAGAACGTCAGCGTTGCTTGGTTCGGTACGAAGGCGCCGGCGCGCGTTTGTATTATTGTGCTGTACTCGAAGGGTTCGTTCGGGTAGATGATTGAGTACGGTGCGAGTTGGCCTGCGTCGCGAGCGCGGAAGGGCGAGATTGCCGCGAGCTCTATTGCTCGTGTTTTGAGTGCATTTATTGTTTGGTCTATCTCGGTTTGTCCGCACCAGCCGTTGGCACAACACTCTAGGTCGCCGTCCGCGCACGCTTCAACCGCGTTGCCGCCGAGCGGGCTGTTTTTGCCCCACAAAGAGTACTCTTCGGGGACGTACGGTATCTCTTTTATCGAGGGGTCGAAGAACGGCGAGTAGAGCACGATGTCCGAGCGGGCGGCGTAAGCTACTGCACCGGGCTGTACGCGACCCAAACCCGCAATGGAGATGCCGCGTCGTTTCTGGTTGACAATGTAAAAGGATTGCGGGTTTAATGGGCCGTTGAACTGTTCGGGGGAAGCGAACGCCGCCGCGCCCTCGAGCTTGTTTATTGTGACTGTTATTGGCAATACGAGCGTGTTCGCGGTGTCGGCGTTGCTGGTGAGAGCGATTCTCAGCACGGCGTTGAGCGTTGTTTCCGTCATCTCTGAATCGATGTCGAACGGGCACGCAGCGTTTTGTTCGTGGCTCTTGAACCAGACGCGATTGTTTGAGTAATCTACGGTGATACAGTTGCCCGCGTTGTCGCCGTCAGGACTCTCCACGCTTACAAGGTATGCGTCTTGTCCCGTGTTGCCGTTCGGCGCGGCACAAGACTCAAAGCCGATGTAGTCCGCCGGCGTGAGCGGGTCGACGGAGAGTTCTATGCCGGGAATGTTGGCTCGCGGTACTGTTGCACCGTTGACCGTGTCCCAGCACAAGTTGAAGTTGGTTGGTGCGGCTTCAGTCCTGCAGATTTCACCAATACAGTTGAGTGCGCCCTGGCACCGTCCGAGGCTGTGGTCTTGTGCGCAGCAGGATTGTCCGTCCGAGCCGCATATTTGTATTGCAACATCTACTGTTGAGAGCGTTCCACCCGTTGTGTGCTCTGCCGGCTTTACCGTGGCCGCACCATTTTTGTGCCACGCTGCTTGCGCGGTAACGGGACAGGTTATTCCGGCGTAGGCCGAGAGCGCGCACGACGAAGAAGTGCCGCTCGTGCACGAGTCAATCTCCGTTCCTGCGCACGTTATCGTGAAAGAGGTTTGGGGTACTGGACCAACCGAGTCGTGTGCCGTCGCCGTGACTGCCGTTGAAATGTAGTTAAGGTAGACTTCGATTTCGTTGTTTCCTGCGCCAAGCGTTGTCTCAATCGTGCCGCGCTTGGTTGCCCCCGCGTCTTGTGCCACTATTCTTATTGTGTCTCCCGCAGTCAAGTCCAGGAAGCTGGCTTCGCCAACGGCGTTGGCAATCTTGGTTTCGTGCGGCGTGTAACTATCGGCTGTGTTGCGTTTGAATGCTGCGATTGTGACGCCCTGTATTGTCGCGCCCGTTGAAGCGTCGATTGCGCGCACTTTGAGTGCAGCAGTTGCGTAGCCAACGTATATTGGAGAATTGCATTCTGCGGGTTCGGTCACGCTGAGTGTGTGGGGTGCGGGGCCGTCGTTTACCGAGTAAGCGCAACTCGTTGTACAGCTGCCTTGAGTGCCTTGGCAAGTTGCAGTAGAAGTTTCCCCGTTACCGCAGTCAACGGTTATAGTGCCGGGGTTGGGTGCGTTCCAATAGACAATGCTTACGTCGGCTGATTCGCCGGCGGCAACCTGGGCTGCAGTGATTATACTGCAACCCGGGCCGTAAGGGTCGGGTTCGTTGGAGAAGCTCACTATTTCCGGGCTGCAATCCACTCCGGCTATCCCGCCGCTTACTGTCAAGGGTGTGCTTTGAGATGAATCGTAGTAACAAGAAGCTTGGCACGTGGTGATGTCGTTGACTTTAGTGCAACTCGAAATTGTTGCCGGTACTGCACCGCAAGACACTTGCGCATCGCCTGCGGTAGCTGCATTAAAGCCGCTTCCACGCAGCGTGACGCTGTTCCCACCCAGTTGGTGTGTTGGGTTGGTTTCTATCTGGCAGTGAGGCTGCTGGTGCGTTGCATCGCTTACGGTTATCGCCGCGTAAACGCATTCCACTCCGCCAACAGTTGCTTCAATGCGGTAGTTGCCTGCAGCGGCGAAAGCCCGTTGGGCCGTACAAATGACGTTGGTGCAAGTTGAAGCAACGGTTTCGTCGTCGTACTTTACCGTTGCGCTTGATGCGGGAAGGCCGCCCCACGTTGAAACCACTGCGTAGACTATTTCATCAACCAGGACTGAAGAGGATACCACGTTGACCTTGCAGCCCGGAGTGACGGGGTCCGAGAGTAGTGTGGTGCCCGAGCAGGACAACGCGTCGTTGATGCGCGCCAGCGTCGTCTTCGCAGTAACGCCCGTGCCCTGATAAGTACATTGGGCAGTGCAAGACGACGTCGTGCCAGTGCAAGGTTGTGCAAGTACTGCCGGGTCGTTGGATGTTGCGTCACAATAAAACGGAATGCTATCCGAAGTAGGCGCGGATTGAAGGTTGTAGTAGGAAACGGTTTGTGTTATCGGCAAATTAAATTTGCCCGCGTTGTCGGCAACACTACAACTTGGGGGTAGTTGTGGTTCGAGTTCGGGAAGTATTGTTACCTGGCTAGAGCAAGCTACGCCTGACGGGAGGGTAAATATTGCCGCACGGCTCGCCGGCGTTGACGATGAAAGCGTTTGGCGAGCGTTGCACGTTCCAACGGTGCCACTGCACGCAACGGTGGAGAGCGGTGTGGTTCCCCACGTTCCAGTAACCGGGCCATTCAACGTGGTTGCTAGGTTCTTGTATGATAGGGTTAGCTGGCTCTCGACGCCGGACTGCCAAATCAGGCTCTCAGGGATGATAGTGCACTCTGGTGTAGTTGCGGTGGGATCGCCTACCTTGACTCGCGTGGTGCAACTCGTCGCGCTTGTCTCTGCTAGTACGGTGTGGAACCCGGGGTCGTTAAGCTGGACTTCGATTTCACAGTACTGGGCTTCCCCGTTTGAACTGCACGCTGCGGGGTTGATTGGGTTGCCATCGACTTTTATCGGGATTGCGGAAACGCTTCCCGCGTGGTTAAAGTATGCTACCGTGAGCTTCGCCGTGCCTCCAGCAGGAATGACTCCGGCAGGCGATTCAAGAATCGAACAGGATTCTGGCAAGGGTTGTGGGTAGTCTATCGCGAGTACGTCCCTGCTGCAGGTTGCAGTGCCAACGCTGCTTGAAACAGAGAACGTGCCCTCGTTGCTTGCCGTGCACGTTGCGGTGCATTCTCCCGAAACACTGTCGCAGCCGGATGCGAGCGTAGGCTCGCCGTTACAGGAGACATCGAGGTTGCCCGTTAATGCGTCGGCTGATTTGAATGCGATTACTACTGGGAATTCGCTTCCAATCGGCGTGACTGGCGGGGTTAGTATTGTGCAAGAATTCTCTGCGGTTTCGGCGTTCACGCCTACAGTAGTCGAGCACGGTACTCCTGCCACGGTTCCTGAAATAATTATCGTGGTCGCTGTATTGGGTGCTCTGCAATCAGTGGTGCAGCTGCCGGTTGTGCCGAAACAGTTGTCCGCCGTGACGCTGGACGCGCCGCATGATAGTGCGACGCGGTTGTTGGTCGGTGCTTGGTCAAGGTAATTGTAGGAGAGAGTTATTGGGAATGCCTGTCCTTTTGCAACCGCGTGGGGCGCGGTAATAGCGCATTGTGATACGCGCGTGTTGCCCGTGCTGGTTACGGTGGCGCTCGCCGGCCGGCATGTTGTGCCCGCCCACGACGCGGTTATTGTTTTCGACCCGGAACTCGAATACGCGCAGGAAGCGCTGCATTCTCCGTTTTCGCACAACGCCGCGGTAACGTCTTCCCCGCAATCCACTGTCGCGACTTGCGTGTTGAGGTTCCCGTGAACGAATATAGAGATTGTTTCCCCAACGCTAACCGTGTCCGGGAAGGTTTCGACTTGGCAATAAGGCGCTTGCTGTGCGTCTACTTGTATTGTCTTAGGCGTACATTCGCGTTCGCCGACTTGCGCGGTCAAAGAAACTGTTCCCGGCGAGCTTGCTACACAACGCGCTGAAAACACACCATCCTCTTGCGTTACCGTTGCCGCATTGCTGCCGCACGACGCCGCGTACACCGATGCTTCGGGCACCGCTTCGGCATCAGTTTCAGGATTGTAAGTAATGTTGAACGTTATTTCATCTTCAACAAGGTAGCTGGCTTCTTTTGTTACCACGTTGCACGAGCTTTGAACAATATTTGTCTTGCGCGCCAGTTCGAGTACCGTGGGGTCTGGAGCGGGCACGATTGCGCTGTCGGTTGCATCGGCGTAGCCGGTTCGGTTGGCGCGCAAGACGTACGGCCCGACTTCAAGTGGTATTCTATATTCTGATTGTGGATATGTCGGAGTTATTACTAGGTAATCCGTACCCGGCCGCGTGACCTTTAGCGTTGCCGCAAGCGGTGACGCGTCTTCTTTGTCTTGTATATTTACATCTAGTGTGCCCACGTTCTCGGAGCCAATGCGTTCCAAGCTCACCGTGAAGTAATTGGCGGTAGTTGTGACTTGCCGTTCTGAAGTAGTTGTTTCCAAATGGCCCGGCGCTTGCACGGAGAAGCGGACGACGCGGTTCGCGGGAATACGATTAAGCACAACCTTACCGTCGCCCGAGGCGTGTTCCAACTCGGCGTTAGTGTTGGCGTCTAAAGCGGTAACTGATGCACCTTGCAGGTTTTCGCCAGTCTCGGCATCATTTACCTCGACTGTGACGCGGATGTTGGTTGCGGTGTTACAGCTATCAGCATCCCACGTACACGCTTTTGTGTTCCACGTGGCAGTCGAACAAGGTGCTACTCCGTTCGGCGTACAGTCTTGGAAGCAAATAGCAACGCCGGGCGGGCACTCGGCCCCGTCGCCATTGTCAGTACCGGGCGTGACATTCACGCTATTTGCGGCGGAAAGGACGATGACGTCCGAGCGCGTCCGCTTCGCATCAACAGTTTTCTGTGCAGTTAGTTCGCCCTTGGAAACGTTTATCAAGAGAATCTCTCGCGGGACGACGAGCGTGGTGACGCCGTTCTCGTCAGTCTCGCCTGCCTGGACGAGCCGTTCGCCCTGGAAAACAAGTATGCTTGCCGCCGCAACCGGCCCGTTTGAATCGTCAGTAACCGCCAAATAGAATGATATTTCCCCGCTATTGCTTGTCGGCGCGGCCAGCAACGCGAAAGCTCCTCCGGCAACGAGCAATAAAACGAGGATGGTGAGGGGGAACGAGGGAATTCCGCGTTTTTCTACTGGTTGGATGTATTTTTCGTAGACGGGAATCCCTGCGGCTTCAATTTTCTCGGCTAAATCATAGTACTTGTCTTCGACCCAGAAATAAGCTCTAGTAAATCCGTTACCCTTATCAGGCATAGTGTACCCAACCCCGCACTACTAACTCTCACTTACCTTAAAAA
>MNVH01000019.1 GCA_001871595.1 Candidatus Micrarchaeota archaeon CG1_02_55_22
ACACGAATCAACATCGACGTTTCGGGCGAAATACTTGAAAACGGCGTGCTCCCGTTCGACGACGTCAACGGAAACCTCGTAGTCGGATTCTTCGAAATACCCTCAGTAATACAACAAGACTTAAACGCCAAGACGCCGGAAGAAAAACAGACGCGCAACCGAGTAAAGCTGACCATCCACCTAAACCACGTCAACCTGGCCGTGCTCGGCGCGCGCTACGGCCTCACAATAGGCGAAGACCCGATAACCGTTCGCGCCATGCTTGCCGCAATAGAACAAGCCAGCCGATGCAACCCGCTATCACCCGTACTAGACCCCGACATCACGCTATCAAGCGGACCGTTCGTCTGCCCGCTAGACGGCAAAATAGTTTCAGGCTGGGGCCCGCGCGGCAACGCAGGCGGCAAGATAAGCTCATTCCACAAGGGACTCGACTTGACTGCAAAAGTCGGCACGCCAATAAAAGTTGCCGCCGACGGACTCGTCGAGCGCGCAGGCATACTCGACCCGGGATGCGGCAACGGCGTCAAAGTCAACCACGGACGCAACGCGGACGGCCAACTAATCCAAACCGCTTACTGCCACCTCTCACGCATTGACGTTACCGCGGGAACACAAATCAAGGCCGGCCAAATCGTCGGCTTGAGCGGCGGCTCGCTCAGCCAACCTGCAGAAACCCGCGGCCACTCAACCGGCCCGCACCTGCACTGGGGGCTCTTCGTAAACTACGCCGCCCAACCCCTTGAAAAATATTACGCCAACTGCGTCGGCGCCTCGTCGCTACCACCCGCCTCTGCATCAATGTGCAAATACGACGGCCCGCTTAGCTATAACGAAGTACTGCCATTCAATTCCAACGGCTGCTTTGACTTGAAAGCGTATCCCGCCACAAGCGCTTCAGATTTACGCGGCAAACCATCGATAAGCGTACAAACAATTCAAACCGTGCTAACGCAAGCACGCTCACCTGCTGCAGAAGAACAAGGATTTGCAAAGTGCCTTTACGACGAAGGCGTCAAAGCAGGAATAGACCCCGCATTCCCACTCGGGTTCTTTGCCATGGAGTCAACGTACGGCAAGTACGGAATAGCCAAGCATACGAAAGGCATAGGAAACATCAGGTACACTGGCCCCAAGGAAGGCGTGACCGGCAACTACAAGGGCTTCCGCGTATACGCGACGTACTGCGACTCCGCCAAGGACTGGTACAACCTCATCAAGCAAGGCGGCCCCTACTTCCGCGACGGCAGATACAAACTCGAAGAAATCGTGCCTAAATACGCGCCCGCTTCAGACGGCAACTACCCTGCAGGGTATATCCGTACCGTACAAGCCCTCGTAACCAAGTGGCGCGCGCAGGAAGGCAACTTCGCCAGCACTGCAGCCCAATTCGGCGGGCACGGCACTTCTGCAACCGGACAATCAATAATCTCAACGGCAAGCACCTACATCGGCAAACTCCGATACGTTTACGGCGGCGAGTCCCTCACCGAAGGTGCGGACTGCTCCGGCTTCACACAATCAATCTACAAGCAATCAAACATAAACATCCCCCGCACTGCTAATACCCAATACCACTCCGGCACGCCAGTGGACAAAAACGCCTTGCAACCCGGCGACTTGCTCTTTTTCGGAAGCAACGACTACGCCTCGCACGTCGGGATATACAGCGGCCCCTGCATAATGGTGCACTCCCCAAAACCCGGCCGCACTGTGAGCACCGAGAACTTCTGCGGCAACCCCTACCTGCCACCATACCTAGGCGCCCGACGGTACGCAACAGGGCAAGGCAGCGGAAAAACAATAGTGCTCGACGCGGGTCACGGAATCGGAAACCCCCTTGAAGGCGCCAGCGGATCGTACAACGGAAAAACTTACGCTGAAGCCGACGTCGTCCTCGACATCACGCTCAAGACTGGAAAAATCCTCGAAGCAAACGGCTACAAAATAAAGTACACGCGCACCGACGAATACGCGCCAGCAAGCGGAGACGCGTCGTACACAACACGGCTTAGCAACAAGCCCGGCTCGGACGCTTACGTAAGCATCCACGCCAACGGCAACGGGGAAGGCGGGCACGCGACCGGCCTAGAACTATACTACTGGGACGCGCGCACCACCAATACACTCACCGCAACCGACCAAGCATTCGCCAAAGCAGTCTACAACAAGCTCCTCCCAGCGATAGGCAACGGAAACGGCGTGCTCCGGCACCCCGAACAACTCCACTTCTGGAACCCGTACAACGGCGTAAACATCCCGACAATACTCGTCGAAACTGCGTATATGGACAACGCCCACGACATGGCGATTCTCGCAACCGACGCTGGACGCCAGAACATTGCCAACGCATTGGCAGCAGGCATAACCGGCTATTTAGGCGGAGCCGACCCCAACCCATGCACGAACGAGCTAGGAACCTGGAAAACACACATAATCACCACGGAATTCGGCTGCGGCTCGAATACCCAGATTACCGCGTCAGGACTAAGTACGTCCGCAAAAGAATACTACGCCGCCCTACCAACCCGCAAGGCGCTAAACCATGAAATAGAGGTACGCGGACCAAACGGAAAAACGCTGCGGCTACCCGTAATAGACGTAGGCCCGTTCTGCACTACCGACAACAACTATGTACTAGGCTCGGCAAGGCCCCTAGCAGAAATATACCAAGGCAAGATTATTCCCGCAGAAAACTGCAACAAAAACATTGCAGCCAACGGTGCCGGACTCGATGTAAGTTGTCAGGCGGCACGAGAACTCGGCATTAACGGTAAGGGTTACGCCGATTGGCGCTTCGTAACATAAAAGCACTAAGAACTCGACCAAAAAGAAGAAGCCCCGGACGAGAATTGAACTCGCGACCTACTGCTTACCATGCAATCGCTCTACCACTGAGCTACCGAGGCGTTGAACTTCCTTTGTACGCAAAGCCTATCTATTCTTTTGGTGAAGCTTTTAAAGAAACCCGGAGCCACAGCGAGGGCTTCGAAGAAAAGGTTCCTGAGCTACCGAGGCGAATAGACGCTTACAAGTAGTTTTGCCCCAAACAAGCTTTTAAGCCCTCCGCCACCCGCCGAGAGCCAAGCCATACTCTTATTAAAAGGCTCCCGCCACAAGAATAATACGAACTCTAGAGAGTGATATTCTTATGGGCAACCCTATAGCTGACAAGAACATCTTAAACATCAAAATCTGCCTCAAGTGCAAGGCCCGCAACGCCAAAAAGGCATTAAAGTGCCGCAAGTGCGACTACACGCGCTTCCGCGGCAAGAAGATGCACAAGAAGGAAGCTGGCAAGGGCTAGTTTAAGGCAGAAAAAACTAAACGAACAGCGCGAGCCATAAACGCAATAAACCCGCGCCACCAACAATAATTCAAGCAAATGCAGGGATGGCAGAGCTTGGCCAAATGCGGGGGCCTTAAGAGCCCCTCCCTTAGGGGTTCGCCGGTTCAAATCCGGCTCCCTGCACTTCAATTCTTCGGCGTTAAATCTTTCAGTATCGGCTCGAACAAGTCCTCTTCGAGGGGAATGACGAAATCCTTGTTCTCGCCTTCAGCGTATTCAACTATCCCGTCGAGGCCGCGCCCGATACACAAGGGAGTAGATTCATTGGATTCACCCATCAACAGCACGGCCATTGAAGTCAATGCATCAACGACGTTGGCCTGCGTCATAGCCAGAGGCCGGCCGAACAAATCGGGCTTGCCCATATAGTTCTTGAGCGGGTTCAACCCCGAATAGCCGATAGTGATGCCGTTGACGCCACGGCGCAAAGGCGTGCAATGACTATCCGTTATTACTACGGCGAGGCGCTCTAGCGAGTGCTTCTCCATCAGACGCTTGCGTATTGACCGAGCGGAAGCGAACGCGTTGGAAGGCCATAACACGTAAAAGCCGTTCGCGTTGCTCTCGTCAACGCCTGCGGAAGCAATGAGAATATTGTTCTTTATCGAAATACAAAAACCCCACTTACTCTGCTGCCAAGGCACGAACGCGTCCGCTTCTCTTTCGACGAGCTCGTGCTTGTCCTTGATGCTACCGCGCGCAACGCACCGTCCCTCGCCGATGGCAACTATCTTTGAAGTGATGAAAAGCACGTCGCAGTCACGCAAAGCGTTGCCCCCGATTAGTGACTCGTCGAGCAGTACGTCCAAATCGTCTTTCGGCGGAAGAAAGGCGCGTGTTTTTACGGGGGTGAAATCCATGAGAAAGTCCTGCCAGACAAGAAATAATAACCCTTCGCAACGAAAAAACGGCCCGAAAAAATATTTTTACAGTGATATAAAATCTTATACCGATATTGCCATATACGCTCAGTAAGGACTTTTTAGGCATTCTGACTGCTTAAGCAGTTTATGGATTCTAATAACACCACTACTGAGAAGAAGCCGAATGAAGAGTACAACACAATTGTACCAACGCATATACGCAAGAGGTCCTTGAACTTACTTATTCTAGCCAGCGTTTTAGGCTCGCTCTCTGGCGCGATATACGCGCCATTCTACGCAATCTTCGTCCAAGGCATAGGCGGCGACGTGCTCCTCGCGGGAATCTCGCAGTCCGCGTACTTTGTTACTGCGGGGCTGACCGCACTGATATCGGGGAGAATTGCGGACAAGTACGGCAAAAGAAAGATGGTGGTAACCGGCTTCGTCTTGCTTTTTGCAGGCGACGTGATGCTAGTATTCGTCTCCTCGATTGAGACACTTATACTTGCAGAATTTGTTCTTGGAATAGGCCTATCTTTGACGAACCCCGCTTGGAGTGGGTTATTCGCATCCCTGCTAGCGAAAGGCGAAGAATCAACGTACTTCGGCCGCCTCGAATTCCTTTACAATATAGGCTTCTCGGTAGCGGCAATATTCGGTGCGCTAGTAATACAATACTCGGGATTCACCGCATTGTTCGCGATCAAAGCCCTGCTGCACGCGGGATCAGTTACCGCATGCCTTAGGCTTCCGAGCTTGTCTTAAACGAATCTCCAGTCTGCGTAACCCTTGCCGCTTATACCGAGCTCGCGCGCAGCCTGACAACTCACGTCCAACCCCGCGCCAGTAGCGCGGTACTTGCGGTTGCAGCCCGCGACAGGAACTATTTGCCCGCGATAGATCTCGGCCAGCGGGCGAGCTGAGCCGAAGACGTACGATTCGTCGCGGACGCAGAACGGGCCGACGTCGAGCACGGGGAGAGTCAAGACTTTACCGTTCGGGCCGCGCACTTGAATGTTCCTGTTGAGGGCACGGCGCGTTGGGAGCGCGGCGTAATACGTACGCGCAGTCGAGTAAATGCCGGAAGCCATTGTTTGAGCGTCAGAACTGCAACCGAACTCGGTTGTTACCACGTGTTGCTTCCAATCGCCTTCCAACGAGGGCGCGCTTGACGCACCCGGGTCGCTAGCAACAACACAGATACCCTTGAAAGTCGGGTCGTCGCACGTTCCGGGTGCTGCAGAGAGGAGCACGGCTAGAGCGGCAAAGAAGAGCACGACGAGGGCCGGACGCATAAGCGTCTTTACGCGTCGCTGGTTTTAATTGGTTTGGCTGCAGGCTTCTGGAGGAAAACGAGGAACGCGGTGTGGTTCAAGCCCATCGTTTCCGGGCGGCAGCCGTGCGGGCGGATAAGCCAGTTCTTTACCGTGACGTCGATTGCGTGCACGGCTTCAAAGCCCGCTGCTGCTCCAGCAAGGTAGAAATCACGCATTTGCTCGGCGTTCGGCAAAATCCCGACACACCAGCCCCCGCTTTTGAGCGCGGCGAAGGCGTGCGGCACCGCTTTGTCCGAACCTGCGAAGTCAAGCGTAACTAAATCAGCGCCGTCTTTAGGGAAGCCGGCGAAAACGTCTGCCTTGGCGATTTCTATTACGTCGGAAAGGCCGGCTTTCTCGACGTTCTTGCGTGCTAGTTCGGCGAAGTCGTCGCGCCACTCGAACGAGTAGACCTTGCCGGCCGGGGCGACGATGCTACCGAGGCGTATGGCGAGAAAGCCGCTGCCAGACCCCGCATCTATTACGGTATCACCGGACTGTAAACCCGTAAGCGAGATTATTGCGCCGAAATCTTTTTCTAGCACGACCTGCGGGCCGCGCTTGAGCCTCTTGAAGAATAGTTTTTGTAACATGGTAGTCTTTAGCCCGTTAAAAGAATAAAAAACCGCAGTTTCAACTGCGGTAGTAGTACGCGTAGAACGACGGCGAGGTCGTGGCGCCCGAATAGCGGTAGGCCGCGTAGTTGTAGGAATACGGGCTGTAGCTACCGTAATTGTAGCCGTAATTGTAGCCGGAATTGTAACCATAGTTGTACGACGGAGTGTAGTAAGAGGGCGAGTAGTAGGACGGGGAGTAATACGAACCGCTCGAGCCGTAGTTGTAGGTGTTGAACGAGTCGGTGTACGAGTTGAACGAGTCCGAGTAATCGTAGCTGTAGCTGTTGAACGAGTTGGTTATCGTATCAGCATACTCGGTGTTCGAGTACGAGTTACCCCAGTAGTCGCCGCCGACTGCGCCAGGCGATTGTATCGCACCAGCGCCGTAGGACGAGCTGCCGTAGGTGAATCCGCCAGGCAATGCTTGACCGGAGAACGAGATTGAAACGTCTAAGGGCGAGCTTGAAGGCGTAGTGGGCGGGTTGTACGTTGGGGTTGAAGGAGCTTGGTAACCGCACTTGGGTGAGTTATACTCAATGTTGGCCTGGCAGTAGCCCGAGTAATACTCGCATTTCTTGGTGCTCGGATTCCAGTAAGTATTTGAAATGTAATCGTACGAGTTCGTGTAATCGTAATAGTCGTAACCCACGCAAGCGTTCTTGAACTTGCTCGGGTAGCTGGCGCAATTATAGCTAAAGGAACGGCAGCCTTGAATCGAAGTCGGGTCGCGCACGAAGTTGCAGACATCGCTTCCGCCAACGTAGTAACCGTTCGAAGAACAGACGCTGGAAAGGCTTGAATAAGCAGAAGCCGAAGGCGCGAACGCTGCGAGGGCGAAGACCGCGACTGCGACGATACCGATTACTGCAGCGAGTTTACCAAGAAATGACACTTACAACCACCTTTGTAGTTACTACTGTACAGTAACAACTATATAAAGGTTGCGTGTGCGGGGCTTTATAAGCAAAAAGAGCCCCATGGGGGGATTGTACCGACCTTTTCTTCAAACCATCGCTGCGGCTCGGTTCTTGATGTCTGTTGGCGTTCGACGCCAACGACACGCGCAAACCCTTACTGGGTTTGCTTGCGAAAGCTCGGCCAAAAGCGTTTTCCCGGGTTTTTCGCTGTAGCGCCCGAGCCGAGGCCCGCAGGCTGACGCAGGGCGCGGAAGCGAAAAAGCCGAAAGCCCCAGGAGGGGATTGAACCCTCGGCCTGTTGCTTACAAGGCAACCGCTCTACCACTGAGCTACTGAGGCACTACTATTCATTAGGAGAGCGAAAAGTAAAATAAAGCGGTTGGCGGGCACTGCCGCAACCCAATCTAACGTTTCTTGCCCGCAGTCGTCGCGAACCACGCGCCGACGACAAGTAGTATTGCCGCGACAACTATCACAATCGGCGTCCAATCGAGTGGCTTTGCAGGCAAGGGCACGCCGGCAGCGGAAAGCCGTGACTCTAATGCCGAATTGGCCTCGTCCAAGAGGGCTTGCGCTTCAGAGTACTTGCCTTGCTGGATAAGCTCGTTGGCGGTGAGTATTCGGGGCTCAATGTCAGAAACATCGATTCCTGCGGCGTTGGCCTTGTCAAGAAGTTGCCGTGAATAACCTGATGCATCTACTGCTGCGCGCGCCTCGGCGTTAGCCGGAGAGATACTGGCAACGGGTGGAACCGAAGGCTGCGGCGTGGATGAAGCGGTTACCGACGGGGTACTAGAGGTAGAGGGCGCCGTTGAAGCCGCAGGCGTGGCGGAGGAAACGGGTTGCGCACCACCACTAGACCCCCCTGTGCTAGAGGTACCGGTGGGTGCGGGAGTAGGCGTCGGAGTAGGCGTGGCTGCCGCGGCGGGCGTCACTGAAACGGTATAAGCGTCGGTCGTGTCTCCAACGTCGAAGGTTATTGTGAACGCCGAAGTCGACGCGGTGGTGATGTTTACGACGTAAGTGAAGGCGGTGCTTGAACTTGCAGGAATAGTTGAACTGCCGCTAGTGGAATCGCCCGAGATTGAAACCTGGGCCGCATCAGAGTTGAGCGCGTAACTCGTAGTAACGTCACTCGCCTGCGGATTATTGAGAACGATGTAGAGCGTAAACGACTGGTTTTGCGAAGTATTCGTAACGCTTGACGGTCCGGAAGCCGAATCAATCGTCAACGTACTAGATGCAATGTAAGTCAACGATTCGGTGGTGGACTGCGAGGTTCCGCCAGTTACATAGTAATCGTAGGTGTCAGCAGTTCCTGACGAGACTGTGAAAGTCTTTGACGTTCCCCCCGTAGAGATGGTTGAACCACTATACGAGCCGGTGGCGGGGTCGCTTACGGTGAACGAACCGCCACTAGACGCGCCCGTTGAGACGATGTTAACGTTCGAGGTACACGAAGACGAGCTCGCCGTCAGTGTTGACGAAATGACTGCACTCGTGCCCGTGGTCAGCGTGGACGACGGCGTGCTCGTCGTTATCGTGAGCGAGGTACACGAGTCGGCGAACGCCAGCGGTATCAACGCAAGGACTAGAGCGAAGGCGACGAAGATTTTGAGGGATTTCATTTCAAACACCGTTGTTCCATTCATTTCAAGCAAACCTCTCAATCATTCCTGCCCAACCCGCTTCCGTGGACGAGCCGTTGACCGCGCGGACCCGCAGCTCGGCGCCTCCAGAGAACGAGGATGGCCAGCCGCCGTCGGGCGCCGAAATCACCGCGGCTATACAACCCGCAGGGCCAGCTGGTATTCCGCCGGTTGTTGCCGAGGCATTATACGGCGAATACGCCGCGAGGTTGGTCGTGGTTTGACCCATCGGAGTGAACTGCTGGAGGTAGAATGACACGTTGGCGCCGACTATTGGCGAGCGCTGGGCGCCAAAGGTCACGGCGCACGCCTTGACCGTAACGTTGCTTGTTGCACTTGAGACACGGTGGTTGCCACTGCCTTCAAATCCCGAGGGCGACTGGTAGAACTGTATCAGGAGCGTGCCGTTGGTTCCTCCGTCCCCAATCGTGGAGTTGGACTGGTTAAGGTAGCCGGTGGCGATTTCTATCGAGGAGCCGTTGCCCGCGCTGAACGAGCTGTTCACCGTACCCGTGTAGCGCCGTATTCCGCTTGAGTCGATGGTGGACTTGCTGAAGTTCGAGTCGTTGGCGAGCTGGATGTTAAAGCCCAACGAATCGTACGTGAAGTACCACTTGTTCGTGTACGAGTCGTTTACCAGCTCACCGTCGGTGGCCTCGTCGAAGACGCCGATGTAAAGCGTCTGGTTGAGGTTGGACGCGTTGGCGTACAAGAGTGTGAGGTTGCCATTGCCGCTGGAGTTGTAGTAGTTGCTGGCGTTAAGGCACCATACTGCCGGGTCGGCGCCACCGCTGCATTCTTCCACGCCTGCGACGTTCCACTTTCCGGTGAGCGTGCGTATCGCTGCGCTAGCGGACTGGGCCTCGACGCGATAGCTCTTGACTTCGGTGAAGATTCCGGACTCGAACGAGGCCGCGTCGCTCTCCGCGCCGACTGTGAGGTTGTAGAACATGTTGAACTGGCCGCTGTTCGAGATGTTGAGGCTGGCAAAGCCGATTCCGAAGGCGTTGGTGGTCGCTTCGGAGTTCACGGTGTAGTTGCTTCCAGCGGAAAGTATGCTCTTGTATCCCATTCCGCCGCGCGAGCCGCCCATGTCATTCTGTTCGGCGATGTTCTTTATGCCAAGAGTGGCGCTCGCAACGGGGGCGCTGCCGCGCAGGACCTTGAAGGGCACGGTGAAGTCCTGGTTGGTGACGTGCTGGCCCGCCCAGTTGTTCGAGAAGCCGCCGGACACCGTGGTGCTCACGTTGATGAGCGCGACGTCAGGGCACTCGCGGATGTCCCAGAGCAGGAAGTTTATGGCGCCGCCGAGCGTGGCGTTCTGGATGATGATGGTGCGGTTCGACGTGTTGTGTATCGAGATGAGGCCGCTCTTGCCCGTGCCGCCAAGCGTCTGGTTGATGACGAGCGTGTCGTACACACCAGCGGTCGCGTTGTCGATGACGAGTATCCGGACAGAACTGTTGTAGCCCTTGATGTTCTGGCCGCCCATCGTGTACTGCGTGGTGTTGAACTGCGTCTTGCCGCACACGAAGCCCATCTTGGGGCTCACGCCGTAAGTGACGTTGAGCGTGGTGAGGTTGATGCCCGTGATTACTTGGGACGCTTCAGGCACGGGGGCGTCGAACGAGCCGATTGTTTCAAGCACGTTGCCGGGAATGAAGGCCATCGTGTCCTGGTATATGGCGAGGTTTTCCTCGTCCGGGATTGCCACGGTGTACTTGGCGAGCTGCAATGGCATGAACACCTCGACGGTGTCGCCCTGCGTGTTGTTTATCGTTATTATGGCGGGGCTGAACCCTTTGGGCGCGGTGGAGGGCACGGTGAAGTTTATTACCCAAGTCTCGAAGCCGAAGTCGCCCGACTTGTTCCAGTTGTCTTCAACCATGAAGAAGGACACGTTCGCGACGGCCACATCGTCGAGGGGCACGTCGGACACCT
>MNVH01000015.1 GCA_001871595.1 Candidatus Micrarchaeota archaeon CG1_02_55_22
GCTTCCCTGTTTTGCGGGCGTAATGCGGGTGGTTAGCGCCGAGGTGTATTCGCCGCTTTTCTTGACTAGCGCGTTGCCTATCCGAACCAAATCGTTTCTTTCGAGGTCGCCGTACTGCACGAGGTCGACGTCCTTGTTCCATAGAACAAGCACGCCTTCGCCGGAAGCGTCGCTTACCGTAAGGTTGCAAACACGTCCCCGTCTTTCCCCACGCTCGTTTTTTGTCACGAAACTCTTTGGCGCGTAAACGTGCTTGACGCGCGCGACGAACGACGCGGTGGCACCTTCCGGCAGTCTAGCCGTTTCGGCGAGCGAGAGGTAATCATATTTCTTCTCGCGGCGTGGAACGTTGAGGTGGTTGCCGCGGCAAACCAGTTCCATCGCGCCCTCGCGAGTCAATAGGCCCGCAAACTTTTCTTGCGCCGAGCGTATCTCGGTTTCGAGCTTGGCCGGAGTCCACCCTTTGTCTAAAAGCAGTTCTTCCATCATGCTCTCCCGATTCTCCATAATCTGGCTTTTCCACCGGTTGACGTAAAACAAGGGTTTTATCGTCAGACGCCGAAAACTCGGCACAGTTTTAAAACAAGTGTCACCGCATATACTTATAGCAGGTGGTTTCCCAATGATTGGCAAGACTGAACAGTATTACAGAGACACGCTCGCCCGCAAAGGGGCAATGCTATTCTCCTTGATTGACCCGGACAAGACGCAGCTCGAAAAAGGCGCTGAAATCGCACTGAAAAGCGCCGAGGCGGGCGCTGACGTCATATTAGTGGGAGGCAGTATCGGTGCTCAAGGTGACGTGCTTGACAATACGATAAGAATGATTAAGGAGAACGTCAACATCCCCGTGGTATTGTTTCCCGGCAATATTTCGGGCGTGAGCAGCTACGCTGACGCGGTATACTTCATGTCCATGCTCAACTCACGCGACACGTACTGGCTTGCAACCGCCCAGATTCAAGCCGCTCCCGCAGTCGCACGCTCCAAGATAGAGCCCATCGCCACTACTTACTTGGTAATCGAGCCCGGCCGAGCAGTAGGCTGGATTGGCAACGCCAACCTCGTGCCCCGCGACCGTGCTGATTTAGCCGCCGCTTGCGCCCTCGCCGCAAAGTACATGGGCACCCACGTGCTCATCACCGACAGCGGCAGCGGCGCCCCAGAACCCATACCGATACCGATGGCCCACGCCGTGGCGCAAGCTTGCGGCAACGACGTCATGTATTTCGTCGGAGGCGGCGTGCGTTCCGTCAAACAAGCCAGCGACCTAATCGACGCCGGAGTGCACGGTCTCCAAGTAGGCACCGCGTTCGAGGAAGGCGACTTGGTCAAGAAAGTCAAGGAAATGGCTAAAGCCGTCCACGACGCCGGCAAGAAACGCGTTTAAATGATTGAAATCGACGGCGCGCAAGGCGAAGGCGGTGGCCAGTCATTGCGTTCAAGCCTTTCACTCTCGGCGTTGACCGGTCAGCCCTTCAAAATCACGGGGATTCGCGCCAACCGCCCCACACCCGGCCTAGCAAACCAACACCTCTTGGCAGTTCGGGCTAGCGCTAAAATGTGCGGCGCGAAACTAAGCGGAGACTATCTGGGTTCAACTGCGCTCTCTTTCACGCCAGGAAAAATAGTTGGCGGTGAGCACGCATTTGACTGCGGCACCGCGGGTTCGACCGCGCTCGTGCTGCAAACGCTTTTGCCTCCGGCGTTGTTTGCGCCCGAGCCAGTCACTCTAAGAATAACGGGCGGCACGGAAAACTTGTGGGCTCCCACTAGTTTCTATTTGCGCGAAGTATTCCAACCACTTGCTAAAAAGTTTGGCGCGTCGTTCGACGTGCAACTCGAAAAAGTCGGTTGGTACCCCGAAGGCGGAGGCGCGCTCGCGGTTTCCATCACTCCTTGCGTTGGCTTGACTTCAATCGAGCTAGTCGAACGTGGCACCTTGAAGGGCGTTAGCGGCTACTCTGTTTGTTCGGGCGTGCCCTTCTCCGTCGCCGAACGCCAAAAGACGCGTGTGATAAAACAATGCGTCGAGCTAGGCATAGATAAGGCGAAGATTACTGCTCTAGGCCTTCCGTCAATCGGAAAGGGCAGCGAAGTCTTTATTCGGGCCGAGTACGAAGTCGGGCTGGCCGGCTTTACCGCGCTCGGCGCTCGCGGCAAGGCAGCAGAGAAAGTCGCGGGCGAAGCAATGCATTTGTTTAAAGAGTTCCACGCTTCAAGCGCGTGCGTTGACGAACACGCTTCAGACCAACTCGTACTGTTGGCCGCGCTAGCAAAAGGAAAGACGCGTTTGCACATTCCGTTGGTGACAAAACACTTGGAGACTAACGCGGCAGTGATAAAGCAATTCTTATCTGGCGCCGAGATAGTCTTGAACGAAGAGGTAGAAGTCGCCGGCGTCGGCTTTTGCGCCTTAGGTTAACAGCAAAAAGAACGCGAGCACGTCTCCCGCCAGTATCACGGCCGTAAGGCCGATTAGGATGTAGAGGCCCAAGCGCGGCAGGACTTTTGCGATTGGCACGGTCTTCCAGCCTTCGGCTGCAGCCGTTTTATTCAATTTCCTTAAGCCGTCGGCGTCCAACAGTTTTTGCAAGCCATATTTTTCCACGACTTTTTCGGATAGCTTTTCGGTCGAGAGGATGTCTTCGTCTTCTATGTCGTCGAGCGCCACGCGTTGAGTCACAACGTCTTCAAGAATCTGTTTCCTGAACGTGGTGAGGAAGATTGCCGGAGCGAATACCGCCAATAGCATGAACGCTTGCACGAGGCCGAGCGGAACGCTGTACTGCAGCACCCAGAAGCAAACAACGCAGGCTATCGTTGCGAGGCCGGCGAATGCGTGGTCGGGCTTCAATTTCATGTTGCGCATAAGCCACGCGTACATTATTGCAGTGCCAAGCAACGCCAGCATGCCGGAAGCAACTATGATTGATAGCACAGGGGGAATGGTGTTCGAGAACTGATTGTAGGCGAGCACGCGTACGAATTCGGTGCGCGGGCCGATAAAGTCCATGAAAATCGCGCGTAGCATGACGGGTTGTATTGGCAGGAGTACTTGAATCGCCGTGAAGAGCAGCACGTCGCCGCCGCCGATGCCGCCCGTCTTATAGCCAAAGTAACCTATCCCGAATATGACCGCCGCGATGCCGAGCGTGGGTATGATGAACGCTAAATCAAGCGTCGCCAGCGTCAATAACACGCCTGCGCCAATCATTCCGTACAAGAGCTTCTCGTTCATGAAGCTCGTGCGGTGGTCCTCCCAAGCCAAGTACGCTGTGCCGGCTAACACTATTGCAACGCGCAGCAATTCGAGGTTTAACGACATGCAAAACATTACGCGCGGCTGTATTAAAAGCTCCGCTAAAAGTTTTAGGCGAACAACTCAACGCGCGTTTACATCTTGAGTCCGGGCGGGAGCATTTTGCCGAGCTTCTTCATCATGCCGCGGTTGCCCCTGAGGCCTTTCACGAGCTTGCTAGACTTCTCGAAGTTGCTCACGAGTTCTTTCACTTCTTTCGCGGAGACTCCGGCCCCGCGGGCAACGCGTTCCTGCCGCTTGGAATTCTTCATGAGGTCCGGCTTTACCCGCTCGTCGGGAGTCATGCTGTTCACAAGCGCCTCGAACTGCTTCATCTTGCGCTCGCTCTGGCCAATAACATCTTCAGGCAAATCGTAGGCACCCATCATCTGGAAAATGCCTTTGAGCGGTCCCATCTTCTTCATTGCGCGCATCTGCGCCATGAACGTGTTGTAATCGAGCTTTCCTTCGGCGAGCGCGTCCTGGAGCGCGGCCTCGTCGCCCATGCCCTTTACCTTTTCGAGCAATTGCTCTAGGTCGGGGAAGCCGCACAAGCGCGCGACGAATTTCTTCGCGTCAAAAACCTCGAGCGCCTCGGGCTTTTCCCCCGTGCCAAGAAAAGCAATCTTTGCGCCGGAGGCATGAACTGCGGAGAGCGCCCCGCCGCCCTTGCCGCTGCCGTCCATCTTGGTGACGATGACGCCGGTGATGCCGACCGCGTCGCGGAACGCCTCAGCCTGCCGCCCCGCAACTTGGCCTATGTCGGCGCTCACAACGAGGTACTTGTCGTCCGGCTTGAAAACCTCGTTCATCCGCTTGAGCTCGCTTGCCAATTCGGCGTCGAACCCGCTGCGCCCGGCGGTGTCAAGAATGATTATTTGCCGCGACGCAAGATTTTGCAGGCCGTCTTTGGCGACCTTTTCGGCCGCGACGTTCTTTTCCCCATAAAAGTCGCAGCCCACTTGCTTGGAGAGCTGCTCGAGTTGTTCGAAGGCCGCAGGACGGTGCACGTCCCCCGCAATGACTCCGACGCTCAAGCCGCGGGACTGATAGAATTTGGCGAGTTTTGAGATGGTGGTTGTTTTTCCGCTTCCGAAGAGGCCGATGAGCATGATTCTGCGTGGCGTCATCGGGGGCTCGAACTTTTCACCCATCATTGCCGCGAGTTCCTCGTAGACTACGCGCGTCGCGTGCTCGCGCAACGACAAGCCCGCCGGCAGCTTTTCCTGGAGCGTGCGGCGCTCAATCCGTTTGGTGAGTTCGAAAACAAGCTTTACGTTGACGTCGTTCGCCAAGAGCGCGCGCTGGATATCTCTTGAGAGCTCTTTAACCGTGGCCTCGTCAACTAGTGTGGCGCCCGTCACGCGCGCCAACGCCTTTCTAATGCCTTGCCCCAAGTCCATTTCTTTACAAGTATATTCTGGCCGCCAAACGCTTTTATAACCAGCTAAGCGTTCTATTCTAGCAATGACTGATATTGACGGCGCGTGGCTTTCCGAACTTGAATCTAAGGTAGTCTCTACAAAAGGCACGTGGATATATCTTTTCGAACCTGATTCAGACACCTATTTGCGCCAAGGCGCAAAGCTGGTAAAGAAAATGCAGGATTTGGATTACTTTTGCATCTATATTTCGCTGAACCGGCCTCACGCCGACCTCGCGGTACTGCTTGAAAACGAGAGCGTCGACTCAAAGAAGGTCTTTTTCGCCGATGCGGTAACGATTCAAGCCGGCGGTGAGCGCGCCAACTCGGACAACGTAGTTTATTTAGAGAGCCCTCGGGATTTGACGGACTTGAGCATCGCCATTGATGCGCTCGCGCCAAAGCTCATTACTGGCAAGAAATTCGTTTTCTTCGATTCGCTCACCACCTTGCTGTTGTACCACCAGCCGAACAGTGTTGCACGCTTCATCCACTTCTTGACATCCAAGCTCCGTTCGCAAGACGTTAACGGCATGCTCGTGGCACTGCCGCAGGATGCGGAGGCATTGGCCTTGCTAAAACAGTTCTGTGACGGCACGCTCAAGACTACTTGATTAGGATGGTCTTGACGCGCTCGCCCCTTGCACCACGGGACTCTTCCGAAGAAACGAATCCGCGCAGTTCTAATTCGCGCAAATAGTTTCGTGCGCTCCTTTCGCTCCCGCCCCATTTGCCGAGGTATTCAAGGTAAAGCTCGCCGACGCTCACACTCTTTTTCTCACGAACTATTTCTAGCAGGTGCTGCTCGTTCTCGCCCAGAAGCTTTTCGTCACGCTGTTCTTTTTCTTCAGCGCTCGTCGTCGTCACTTCGAGCGCCCGTCGCACGTCGTCGAGCGAGATGGACTCGCTCCCGCGCCGCTCGGCGTTCTTCGCCCCGTTCCACAATGCTTTGAGGCTCGAGCGCGCGTCGCCGCCGTTCTTCGCCCCATGTGCGGCGCAGAGTGCGATGACTTCATCATTCCACGCGTTCGTTACAAGGGCCAGCTTGGCCCGTTCTGCGAGAATGGTTTTGAGCTCTTGCGGCGAGTACGGCTTGAAGAATACTTCCTGCGCGGATAGGCTGCCACGAATTCGGTTGTCTGCCTTGGCCATCAAGTCCGACGAATTAGTAATCAATAGGACGCCTATTGGAACGCCGTAGGTCTCGTGTGCACGCGTCAAATCATATAGCACTTGTTCTTCGCCGCCGAAGAACAGCTTGTCCGCCTCGTCAAGCACTATTACCGGCACGCATTTTTCGCGTTTCAATTGTTGGATGATGCGGGTAAAGACCTCATCGCCGGCTAAACCCCGTCTTGGTAGTACGTCGCCGACTTTCTGGCTGAGTATAGACAAGATTGCTTGGCGTGTTGAGTTCTGCCAGCAATTGATGTATATTGGCAGGGGCCTGCTTGAGTATTCCGAGAGCTGTTTGAGCACTAGCTTGCACGTGCTCGTCTTGCCCGTGCCGCTGTTTCCGTGTACGAACAAGTTTATCGGCGCGTTTCCCAAGGTTGCCGGCTTGAGGCACGACGCTATTTCTTCTTCTTGCTTCTCTCGGCCCGGCAACCGGCCCGGCAAGAACTCTGGCGATAACACGTCCTCGTTCCTGAATACTCTACCCCCTTCGCCGATGTCGGTGAAAACGTTTCCCATGTTAACAAACGCATTATAAGACGGAACTCGTATTAATGCCTTTATGGCTCTAAGCGATTGGCTGGCCTTGGCGCGCTTCGAACACGGCGTGATGACGCTAGTTGGCGTACTGCTAGGCGCATTAATGGCCGGCGGCAGCGCAGACTTGCGCTTAGTCGCAGCGGCCTTGGGCCCGGCAATTATTACGCTGGCCGCATTCATTTCGAACGACTGTTTCGACGTTGCGACCGATAAGGCGTTGGGCCGCACCGACCGGCCGCTTGTTTCCGGGCGCGTCTCCCTCCGCAACGCACACTTGGCTAGCGTTGCCTTCTTCGCAGTCGGTTTGGCTCTTGCTTTTTACGCCGGTTTCGCCTTGTTTGTCATAGCGTTCGCTTACAGCCTCGCTGCGGTTGCATATAACGCTTTTCTTAAGCGCCTTCCTCTTGTTGGCAACCTTTACGTGGCATCGTCGATGGCCGTGCCATTCGTTTACGGCGCCGTCGCCGCTGCGGGAGTTCGCGGAGTACCGTACTTGGTTTGGGTCTTCGCCTTGCTGGCTTTCGTTGCAGGCGTGGGCCGAGAGCTGCTCATAACAACGCGTGACGTGGAAGGCGACAGGCACGTGGGCGCGTTGACCTTGCCGATGGTTCTAGGCGCCTACTTCACGCTCGCGCTTTCGCTAGTACTTTTTATCGTCGCGGTCTTTGTGAGCTTCCTCCCGTTAGCCCAAAATTCGTCAATGTCATATGCGGTGCTCGTCGGCGCATGCGACGCCATACTGCTCTACAGCGGCGTCTCGGCGTTGAACGACCCATCATTCAAAAATTTATCTAGGCTAAGAAACTATTCGTTGGCTGCGTTGCTCTTGGGGCTGGCGGGATTCGCCGCCCTCACCCTGCTCTAGAATCAGTTTACACGATAAAGTCGTCTAGTAGTTCGACTGCACGTTTTATCGACCTAGCGATTTGTTCCTCACTCTTGGCTCCAGAACAGATTACTTTTCCATTCTTGAACAGCAACAGCGTGGTGCCGATGTCCTTGAGCCGCATGATTGCGCCCGGGAACTGCTCGGGCTCGTACTCAACATTCTCGACTTCCATCGCAATGTTGTACAAGTCTAACTCTACCATGAGGTTCGCGCTTGCGACGATATTTTCAACCTTGAAACTCATGTTTACTTTCTTGGACGGCTTCGGCTTCTTGGCCGCTGCCTTCACACTCGCCTTGCGAGCCATCAAACCACCTTCAAGAAATATGAACGAGGAGTATTTAAAGGGTTCTTATATGGTTTTTATTGCTTTCCCGAGCTGCCAGGAGTGGTGCGGTATTAAATACTTGCTTCGGTAGAATTACCTTGTTAGCGGCATTCAGCCGGCCCTGAAAACGGCTAGAATTATTCTTAGGTGAATTTGTTATGAAACGCTCCCATGGTAGTTATTCGAAGAACAGCAGGAATCTTGCCGGAAAAGGCCGGCGCACCATCCGCCAGCGCCTCTCGTCTTTCAAGGACGGTGACCACGTCCGCATCGCCGCAAGCCCTTCGACCAAAGATGGGCGCCCGTTCCTCCGCTTCAACGGCGTCACCGGCAAGATTGTAGGCCGCCAGGGTGCGGTATACAAAGTCGAGCTTACGCAGGGTCGCGCCACTCGAACAATCTTGGTTTCCAACGCGCACTTGGAAATCGCCGTTTAAAGGGGTAATTTAAAATGCACATCGTTTCTTCAAAGCCACTCACGCTCCGCCAAGTCGAGACCCTCCTTAACGAGCGCAAGAAGGAGTCCAGCGGCACGCTCGAGTACGAGCAAGCCAACACGCTTGAATACGCTGAGAAATTCGCTTCCCTCACCGCAGCAAAAGAAAAAGCGTTAGTGGAAGAAATCCAGAAAGTCACGCCCTTGCCGGACAACGCAATGGCGCAAATCGTCGTGCTCTTGCCGCGCAATGAGGAAGAACTCAAGCTTATACTCGCGGCCGAAAAAGTTGAGCTGCCCGCGGAACAGATAAAAGAAGTAATCAAGGTTCTGAAGAAATACAAGAAGGCGTGAGTTTTGAAATGTTGAAGCGTGAAGAGAATGCGATTGTGCTTGACTTCCTGCCCTTCGGAAGGAGCAGCGCTGCAAAGAGGGAGCCGCTCGCACAAATTCTTGGCGACACCTATTTCACGCTCCTAGACGTCCTAGTCAAGCCCGGAGTCACGCTGTCGCCCTCCGAGCGGGTTTATATCGGTAAGGACGAGCGCGACAAGATAGACTACATCAAGGGTCGTATTACCTACAACGATTTGACGTCCGCCGCCCAGCGCCAAGCCGAACTCGAAATACGCAACCTCGTCTCGGTGCGCGAACAGGAATTCGTCACCTTCCTCAACCGCGCCGGTCCATTAAGCATCCGCTCGCACTCACTCGAACTCCTGCCGACAATTGGCAAGAAACATCTCGAAGCCCTGCTTAAGGCCCGGGAAGAAAAGCTCTTCACTTCTTTCGAAGACGTCAAGGCGCGAGCCCCGGGATTGGGCCGGCCGGACGAACTCTTCGTCTCACGCATAGTTTCAGAACTCAAGGGTGAGGAAAAGTACTACCTCTTTACAAAGCCCCCTGCCAGAGATCGCGATGGATTCTAGACGCGCAAGACCGGCTGGGCCGAGCCCTGCCCGTGCCCGTTCGCGCGGCCAGTGCTTCCTCAATTCGCCGACAATAGTCAACGAGATAGTGGAAGCCTTGCCGTTGAAGGGCAAGAACGTCCTTGAAATAGGCGGAGGCCACGGCGAACTAACCGCTGAGCTGGCCGACAAGGCCAAAAACGTGCGCGTCATCGAGTCCGATCCCGAACTAATCCCATTCCTCGAAAAGCTGGCGCGCAAGAAGGGCAATATCGAGGTTGTCGAAGGCGACGCGCTCGACGAACCGTTCGGCGAAAAAACCATCTTCGGCAACTTACCGTACTACATTTCCACGCCGCTCGTCATGAAAATCCTTGACTCGTCTTTCACGTCCGCCGTGCTCATGCTGCAGAAAGAGTTCGGTGAACGCATGGTTGCAAAGCCGGGATCGAAAAACTATTCACGCCTCTCCGTCGCCGTGGCGTCTAGGGCGGTTTGCGAGACGGTTGCCTACGTTCCAGCCGAGTGCTTTGACCCCGTGCCGGCCGTCGACAGCATCGTCGTCAAACTAACCGCGCTGCCGAAAAGCAAGCAGCCCAACCTCGACGACGCGCTCGTACGCGCGTTGTTCCAGCATTCGGGCCAGAACGTGCGCAACGCCCTCTCCCATTCGGCGCGCGAGCTCGGTAGGGACAAGAAAGAACTCCGCGAATTCGCCGATTCCACTTCTTACGCCTCAACGCGCGTGCGCGACCTAAGCATCAACGCGCTCGTAGAGCTCAGCGCGGCGTTGCGCGTCTAACTATTTTTCAACTAGGCGTGACGAATTGGCTTGTTGTCGAGTAGCGGCAGTTAAGGTACTGGTCGCAGCTCCACACGCGGTAGTCCAAGGTCGTTCCCGGCGTGATGGAGTATGCGGTTGAAACGTTGTGCAGCACGCTTCGCGTTCCGTTGGTAAAGTTGCGCGACGGCACG
>MNVH01000069.1 GCA_001871595.1 Candidatus Micrarchaeota archaeon CG1_02_55_22
GGGAGTGATGATAGTTCGCGTGGAGAGCAATAACGGCAACCTGCCGGAAACCGAGCTCGGCATTGACGAGACGCGCGCGCAGCTCGGCGAGATAGCGCTCTACCCGTCGCAGGGCGGCATTTTATATGTTAAGTTCCCGTCGGGCGAGAAGGCGGACAAACCACAGGACCGGAAGATAGATGTAACCAGCGAACGCGTGCTTCAACCCAGTTCTCCGGCGCGTTTGTGGGCGCTCGCGGCCACCAGTAAGGCTAGAGCGTTCCGCGCGGAAGAAAAGCCCGAGTTCTCTTACACATTCCAACAAGGAAATTCCGGCCTCACCTCGGTCAAGGGCAAGTACACCGTGACAATTACGACCAAGTCGGTCAACTCCGCAGGCAAGCTGGTGTCCAAGCAAGAGTCGTTCATCGTTACTGTACTCGACCCAGGCAAGCTGCAGCTCGTAATAAACGGGGAGTCTTTAGACGCGAGCCGCTCGGCCTCGGCGAATACAGAGCTCGCCGCGGCGGAAACGCAGGTAAAACTATTTTTCGCCGACGCGCCAGTCAGTTACGCGAAGTGGAAGCAGACTAATGCAGATATTGCCGCTAAATTAAGGCCAGTGGCTACGGCTACCGTCGTCTTGACCAACAACGGCGGGTCCAAGTCGTTCACGCTTAACGGCAAGCAGTTCACGGTAAAGAACCTTGAAATAGTGAAGACGCTTGGAATCCACACCGTAAACGGGGTTCCTTGGACGCCTGCGTTCACGCCAATGGCTCGGTTCAGGGTTGAAGGCGATCATGCAGCTGACGCGCACGTTGACCAGAGCGACATCCGGTACTGGCCGTTCCCCTCGGTCGAAGACGGGTTCATGGTTTGGGGCGAAACGGAAATCTCTGCAGCGGACTTAGATACCGTCGAGTTGGGGGCAAAGGTCGAGAAAACATATTGTAGCGCGTACTCTAAAAGGGACGATTTCCACAATGAGTGCGAGTCCGGCAAGGGTAAGGCAACCATAGTGTTCTACCTCCTCTCAAAAGGCACTTCAGCCGAGGTGTACAACGAGGGGAGTACTGCCGGTATTTACAACTGGCCGACTTCGAGTACTACACAAAGCCAGCCGAATACAGTGCAAGGCCAGTCCACGGCACAGCTTGCCCCCGCAGCTACAGCGGCGGACGTTGAGGTCTTTGACGACGACCAAATCAGTATTAAAGCAGTCTTCCCGCTTGCCGGAGACCCTGAATCGTTCAGGCTCGTCGAAACCCAGCTCTCAAAAATGTCGGGCGGCAAGCTCGTTTCAGCGCACAACGAAGCAACGCTTTACACTGGCACCGAGGGCGAAAACACCGTCGAGAGGACACGCAAGCGCGAGGCCGGGCTGTACCGGTACACGGCCACTGCGACTGATTACACTGGCAAGGAACTGAGTGTTTCGGCGACGGTGCGGATAACCGTGCGACCCAAACCCGCTCCCGAGAAGCCGCCCGCCACAACGCAGCCATCTGGCACCACGCAATCAGGCTCAACACAACAAACCGTGGCCCCAACCGGTGCAGGCGTGACCGCGGGAACGCTTCCTCCGGCCAACCCCGCACCACCCGCGAACGGAGGCAACGGCAGAAAACCGGCTGGAGACGCGCCTGCTGGCCATACTCCCGTAAAGCCGCCTGCAGCAGTATCGCAGTCGGGTTGGGATGACGCTAAGTGTTACTGGAAGCAGTACTGCACGATTATCGAGAAGCCGTCGGGCGCCAAGGGGCCGATGTCTTTCGCGCTCAAGAAGGCCGAGAGTGACGAGGCGAGCGTCGAGAGGTGGAACGGCATCGCATTATCGGCAGTAAAGGAAGGGTATTTCCGGTTGTCCAACACACCGGCAGCCGAGAGCAAAACGGCGTACGTCGTCTCATACGACGCTGGTTCTGGCAAACGCGTGTCGTGGAAGTACAATACGAACGCTGAGGGCAACAAGTGCGACCCCAAGAAGGAGTGCTGCAAGCGCGCGATAAGCACGGACTGCAACATCCCGCCGACAACGGTTGCCCGCGCGGCAGGACCCACGGCCGGCGACAGTGCTATCCAAAGTGTTTCGGAAGCTGAAAAGGTGGCATTGCCTAACACTTTTGATTTAAGCAAATGCAATGCTAGGCAACTAAATAAACCGCTTGGATGGGGCAACACGTGGGCTACGACCACTAACACCATTATGCAAAAAGGAGAAATTGGCTGCTGGTCGAATAGAGCCTACTCTTACATGGTAAAGCTTGATGACGTAATCGTACGAAACAAAGTTAATACTGCGATAATATCTGTTTGCGCGTACAATACGAATAACAAGAAGCTTGCAGACCCAGCAAGCGGAAAGCGCGCGTGTGCAAGGGTATACGTACCTGGCAGCCCTGCTGCAGCTCGACCGTACCTGATAAATGTAGTTGGAACGGGGAACGTTGTAGCTCGGGGGTCACAACTCAATGCGGCAAGAGACAGCGGATTCATATACCTTGGCGGATAGGCTAGAGAGTAGTCAGAGAACTGCTGAGCACCGCACTCTTTTTATATACTCCCTCGTAAATTCTAGCGGGGGAATGTATATTGGCAGAAGCCGTAAAACAGCCGGAAGGCAATATTCTTAGCGATTTCTATCACGGTCTTGAAGACCATTACTATGGTGCTTGCGATTGGCTCGAAGAACGCGGGCTCAAAATCTACGAGTACTGGGTTGAGCCTTTAGAGAAGAGCGGCGTGCCGTCATTCCCCGTGAGCGCGTTGCTTCTGCTCTTAATTCTCGCCGGGCTCGTGTTGGGCATTGCATTCCTCGCCGGCGGCATCAACTTCGTTCCCGACCAAGCCACCTCCCTCGCAGTCTCGGTTTACAACGACGCGGGCGAACCAATAGCCGGCGCCTCCCTACAATTATTGGTCAACGGAGAGACGTTTACTGGCGTTACCGACTCTAGCGGACGCTCTACATTCAATAACATTCCCTCCAACCAGAACGCTGCATTGCAAGTATCAAAAGACGGTTTCCAGACTACGGCGCAATCCGTAAGGACGGGACAAGAGTTGTCGAAGAGCGTCAACTTGCAGGCTGATACGCGGCCGGAGACAAAAGTGCGCGTGATCTTGCAGGATGACTCGTCGGGCGAGCCCGTGGCGGGCGCCACGCTGCGTTACATTGATTCTAATAAGGGCGTCGTGCGCGCCGTGAGCGGCGCGGATGGTAGTGCCTTGCTCTCTTTCCGTGATTCGTCAGTCCTCGTCTCTATTACGCAGGGCGATTACCGCGACAAGCAGCAAACAATTGCGTCTAACAGTAATGGTGTGGTCATCCGGCTCACGCGCATCGGCGGCAACGGCCAAGTCTCGCCAACGCCCCCGCCTTGCGCGGGAAGCCAGTGCGGCCAGCCCGACAAGGGCTCGGTTATAGTAAGCGTTTTCGACGAGTCGGGAGCGCCGGTCGCGGCTAGCGTTGACTTGTACCGTCGCGGCAGTTCGACGTCGCTTGGCTCGCGCAACACGTTCGAAGGCGTTGCTTCTTACCGCAGCATCATCGAGGGCGGAACCAGCGTCTCCGCTCGCGCCGTGCCGGTCGACGAGGCGTACGAGGAGGGAACTTCTGATTACGTCACCGTTGTCGAGAACGGGGAAGTAGATTTACAGATTACTGTCAACAGAAAGGACTCGCCAGATACGCCGTTGAACTCTTTGGAAGTCGAGGTACGCAACCAGGCTGACGAATCGGCTATTTCGGGCGCTACGGTGAACTTGTACTCGGCTTCGGGCGACAAGCGTTTAGTCACGTCTAAAGTAACTGGCTCGGATGGAAAGGCCTTGTTCAACGTCGTGCAAGACGCGGGGTTCATCGCAGTAGCGTACAAGGATGGATTTGTTTCAAGCAACCGCGAGGACTTGGCAGCGAACGACTTGTACGGACGGATATACTTACGGGAAATAATCATCGGTAATAAGGCGAGCGTGCGTGCGCGCGTCTACGATTTGGACGGTGTTACGCCCGTTGCAGGTGCGGAAGCTGTTGTTACTTACTCGGACGGCGTGCCGTTCGGGCCATCTAGCCAGTTGACGGACGAGCTCGGCGAAGCGGTTAGAGAAGACTTGCCGGTTGCTCAAGACTTGCGCGTGAAGGCGTTTTATGGCGCGTTGACGGGCGAGAGCTCGACTTTCAGGCTTTCGGCCGAGACAGAGAAGCTTGTGACGTTGACGCTCGAGAAGCCAACTGCATCCGTCACGATACGCGTAATCAACTCTACTGATAACACGGCGGTTGTTGGCGCGCTCGCGTCGGTCACATCAAGCGTTGACACTGAGACGCCAGTCAAGGTTTCAGCGTGCGTTACCGGTACGACTGGCGTGTGCACGATGAACAACGTGACCGCGCTTGAAACCGTGCAGCTTAACATTTCAATAAGAGGATTTTTGCCGAAGACGATGGCGCTCAATTTGCAGCCCAACGAGGAGGGCGTGACGCACACTTTCCGGACCGAGGACTTTATTGACGAGCGACTCGCCGACCAGCGGCGGTTGTCGGTGCGGCTATACCAAGCGGATTGCGCTACCGAGATAACCGCTAACCAGAAGGTCGAGAAGGGACGCGTGTATTGCGTTGCTCTAGACTACAACATTCCTCCTGCCGACGTGGGCCACCCTAGCGGCATCTTCCTACGCGTTGACGGTAGTGGGGTCGTGGGCGAATCTAATTACTGGATAAACAATTTCGACAAGCACTCGGACTTGGCGCTCGACGTCGACCAACTCACTATAAGGCGCGGGTCATCGTTCGCGACAAGTGATTACTCTTGCAACGACGACGATGCCAATACTATTGACGAGTCGAGCTTGAAATGGATTAATTACGAGTACTTACAGAAGCAGGGTAACAGCGTGACGCGCGCCTACGTCTTTATCAGCCCTAGTGCGACAGAGAACGAGAAATTCGACTTGAACTACTTCAGCTACGCGCTCGACGCTGATGAGAAATGGTACCGCTCGCCGTTGGATTCCGGCCTCGGCACGGCACAAAGCGCTGGGAGCCGCGACTGGTGCACTGCGGCCGTGAAGACGATTACGCGGACCATTACGGAAGGAAGCGCTGCGTATAGCGACGATGCGGCCGTGTCTTTAAGCATGGCTAAATTGAACGCGGATGGCAGGGGCACTTTCAGCCGCACTGGACGCGTTAATACGGGCGAGAACGTGACGATTCGCGTGTTCGGACGGTTGTTCTCACAGCGCAACTCGGTGAGCGTGACGCTGCGGTTGACCGACCGCAACAACGTTGCGCGCAATTACGCCGAACTCAAAGACTTTGTACTGCTCGACCCCAAGACGCTTGCGCCGATTGACGGCACGCAGGCGCGCTTGAGCGGCTCTGAAGACGAAGCGGTAATAGACCCGCTAGGGATTGCGCGCATTGCGGCCAACAACTACGAGTTCGTGTTGCAGGCGAACGCCACAACGCTTTCACCAATCGCCTCGTCGCGCGTACACGCAGTAGTGAACGATTACGATTCAGCTACCGCGCTAATCGCTACCAACGGCTCGCTCATAATCGATGGTACTGGCTTAATCATCATCCAGACTTCTGAAACGCAACTCTCCACCAACAACGAGTACGATTTGACTGCGATAGTCCAGCTCTACGATGCGTCAACCGCTTCGACGCGGGGTGCGGTGGCGAACACGGTAGTCGAACTCGTTGCCGGCACCGGCGTGCTCGGGCAAGGCGCGAACCCGTCAATCAACGGCGATGGCTCGTCGGGAAGGGGCGAGAACGGCCAATACGTATTCTACGGCGTAAGGCCGCTTAGAACCGGGCAGCTACAATTCAGGGCTGGCGGCGACCTCGACCAACGCTTTTTAGAGGCGTCGAGCGGAATAATCAGGGTTTACCACAACGACTTCCTCTCGGTTTCACAGTCAAGCCTCTCGCTCTCGTGCGCCGATGCGACGCTCACAATCACGAACAACCTTGTTGAGGATAATGCCGACGTCTCGCTCGAGAGCGATTCGGAGTGCGTGGGTGCTGACGTCAACTCGTTCACCCTGACAGCTGGCGCGTCACGCCAAATAACGCTTTCTCCAGCAATAAACGGCGCTTGCACACTCACCGTCTCGTCAACACACGGAATCAGCGTTTCGAGCACGCAAGTCCCGGTGTCGGTATCTTGCCAAGACCTAGCGCCAGTATGCAACTCTTTCACCGTCGCATCAAGCGGCGGCGACTTGAACGGCTTGCCCGTAATCGCCGCAGGCGACACCGCACAGCTCGAGTTCTCTTTCACTAACGTCGGCGACTCGGCGTCAGTGAATTGCGGCAACGGACTTGACAACCAAGTCGTAGCATTGTCGGAAGGCAGCGGCACGGCATCGTGCGACTACTCAACGATAACTACCAGCTCGACGCGTACACTCACCGTGGCAGCCGCAGGCGAGTTTTGTCCAACTGCCAGCGTGTTCGTTGTCGCTGGCACTCAACCCTCGTGCGTGAGCGCGCTCACCGTAGTGACGCCTTACCCCAACAGCCGGAGCGCCGCGGTAACCGCGACGTTTGAAAACCTTCCCCGCGAAATCAACACCGCGTCCTTCGAGTGCGACTCGACCGACCCGTTCCTTGAATTGCAGGACGAACCATTACAGTTCTCGCGCGACGGAACAATAGCCCAGGCAACCCACATCTGCGATTACACTGACCGACCCGGCACGAGCTTTACTGCCCGCGCGCACTTGATTGGCGTTGGCACTACTTGCGACAACATCGCGGTCACTCTTGCGACAGGCAGCGGCGACTCTTGCCAGTTCGGCAACGACGAGGTTGCTTTCGACTCGTGCACCAACGGCTTGCCGTTCAAGTGCGGGGGCGATTCGGACAACCCCTCGCTCTCCGCGGATGCGACCTGCTGCCCTGCGGGCACGGTACTAGAGATGTCTCCCTCGCCGTACTGCCGCGACACCGCCCCAGAACCGGGAACGTGCGACGGCACGCAGGTAGGCCAGTGCCACGTAGAGACGAATGCAGCAGGAGGGCAAGCGCCCACTCCGTTGACGTGCACGGCGAACGGGCTCTCCTCGTCGCAGGCATGCTGCAACGCGGTGGCAGGATTTGCTTACCAATCCCAGATTATCGACGGCGCGAGGTACGACTTGTGCGTGCCGGTAGACCCGTCTACCACAGAAGATTGCACGGTGAGTGCGGCGGTGAACGGTCAATCGTTCAACGTCAATGTCCCTTACGGCGAATGCTGGGCAAACCACCAAGGCCTCTCTTGCAGCGGTGACCCGACCGCTCCAGAAATCACTCCCTCGGACTCGTGCTGTCCCGCTGGACAAGCGTACGACTCGGACAGCCAGCGCTGCGTCACGCCGCCACCGGAAGGCACTACCCCGACTCCGCTGCCGGACGGCAATTGCGACGAGTTCACGCACAACGACGAGTGCCAATCAACTCCTGCAGGCCAAGTACAGAAGCCGTTACAGTGTTCGAACGGAGACTGGGTCACTGCACCCGCGTGCTGCCCTGAAGGCTATGCCTACGGCACGGACACCGGCGGAATCGAGGCGTGTATCCCCATTCCCGCATCACTTACTGAACCGACTTGCACGTTTAGTGCGGCGCTCACATCCACCAGCGCTACGGCGCAAAGCTTTACCTTGACTGCAACGTTCAACCACTTGAACGCGTTTATTGGCTCAAACTACGAGGCTGAATTCAACTGCGACCAGGACAACGAACAGCCATTCACTCCAACGGGCCGCGTCACAAGCACGCAACCCGGCACGATTACGCGCACGTGCTCGCCCAACCGCGCCTACTTTGATTACTACACGCGCCCGCTGGCACGACTCGTAATCGACAGCGACAACATTGACGAACGACGTACGATTGACTGCAACTTGAGGGCGGGCGACGGCGCTACGGGTTTGGTAACCGGAGAAGGCCAGCTCCTAGTTGAGGGCGTGGCCGCCAACGCGCACCTCGACTTTGCTACGAGCGTTCTCTACAACGGCAACCAAGTACTCGGCTCGAACGCGGACGGCGCCTTGCTCGGCCCGCTCGACGGCGTGGGCTACAAAGTACAACTCACCAACGCCGCGTCATTCAGCGGACTGACAACCGACGACTTTACTCTGTATCTGGACTGCGAGGGCGACGGCACGGACGAAGCGCTCACGGGGATGACTCCCCTTGCAACGCAAGCATTCACTTGGCAGGCCCGGTGCTCGTACTCGTCATTACAATCTTCGACTTTCCCGATAGTCCACCAAGCAGCAGCGTTGTACCGCGTGGAACGCAACGGCGTGCTGCAACCCCCCGACAGACGGGGCGGGATTGGAAGCGCGTTCACCGCGTTGAACGAGTTTGCCGAACCAGTTGCAGAATCCCTGCGAGTTGACTCGGTGCTCGGTGAACCAACCGTCGCATCACAGACGCGCAGCGTGCGCGTCAAGGCAACGTTCACCGGCATTCCCCGCCTCGGAAACGCTCAGGAGGAAGCGTTGATGGACTGCGGCGACGGCGTTGAGACTAACCACATCTTGCTTGCTTCAGGCGCACGGGCGAACGCAGTTAAGGGCTGCAATTACAATTCCGACAGCGTTGCCACGGCGCGCTACCCGTACGGTAAATTAGTTGCTAACCGTGCCACGAACGCCGAGGCACGCGTCCAACTAGAACTACCATTCACCCCTGCGGAGGAGGCGTTCATCTGCGAGTTTACTGCTGATGGTTTACCCTCGTTCGTCGTAGAAGGCACGGACTCGGCCGACGGCGTGATAGTTGTCGGCGCTACGGGCAAGGACTCGTTCCGGCCCAACGCGGTAGTACACGGTGCGAACACCGTTCCCTCACAAGTGACTTTCGACTGCGGCAACGGCAAGACTGTTTCGGCAACGCTCGCGCCAATGTCGTCCATCGGACTCGAGAAACGCGTTGAAGCATCGGCATCCACGACGTGCAAGTACTCTTTCGCAGACTTATCCGGCGAATCCGCCCGCGAGATAGAGGTCCGCGTGCTCGCCGACGGGCAGGACTGCGGCAACGCACCCGTACTAGTACAAACTGCCGACCGGCCCTCGCTCTCTTACTCGGTTTCACCCTCGCCCGCTGACGACGAGGAGCGCTTCGACTCGGCACGCATCCGCATCCTCGTTTCAAGCGGCTTCCCTGACAATTGGGCAACGCTCTCCCCGCAAGTGGAAGTAGATTGCGGCGGCACTGCCGATTTACAGCGCGTGGCTCTACAGAACAACGGCGGCACGTACAGCGCGAGCACAATCTGCTCGTACTCGCCCGTCAACGCGGACAGGAAGCGCACCGTCACAGTACAGCCGTTCGACTCGCTCTACGGACGATACCAAAGCGCGGACACGTCGTTCACGCAACTGCGCACTCCCGGCGCGACTGGAGAAGAAGGAACGACGGACGAATTCAAGGCGTGCACCTCGATTCTCCCGCTACTGTTGATGACGGGCATGGGCGACGACTTGTTCCCGACGACGAAGTCTCTCGGGCAGACGCTCGGAGTACGCGCCAAACAGCTGGCGGTCGCCGACTACCAGATAAGGAACGGCCGAGCGTACGTACTGCAAGCCGATGTGAACACTGGCACACCCTTGATAAAGTCCAGCCTCAACAGTGTAGAACTGGGCGTTGACCCTGTGTACACCGATTCGGCGTTTATCACGATAGCTAACGCGATTCCAACCGGCCTCGTCGCCGGCGACACGGTCTCGTTCGACGTCCGGCCAGACAGCGACTGCATCGCAGCAGTAACAAGCGGCGGCTTAGAACAGATGCCGCACGTTACTCTCACCGCTAAAGGCACGGGCGAATTCACGCCGGAAGACTACGGCACTTACTCGACTAACGGTTGCAGAGGCGCAAAGGCGTGCGTGATAGAGTTCAAGTACGCCCCGAGTTGCGTGAACACCAAGATTTCAAGCAACGGGGATATCAGCGCGGCCAGCGTGAAGACCCCAATAGTCCACGTCAACGTTCGCGCGCAACTCGTCGGGGTCAACGCCGCAGCGCTTACTATTAACGCCAAGCCGATAACCACTACGCTTCCGGGTGCAGCATTCTTCTCCCCGCAGCCATTATCGCAACACTTGCAGTATGCAGGCAAGACCGCGGTGCCGCTGTTGGTGGCCAACAACTTCCCGAAGGTTCAGGGCGAAGACGGCAAGACGGTAACCATAAACGGCGAGGCAATCGCCGCCGGAGAAAGCAAGCTAACTGACTTGACCACGCTCTCTTGGACTGCCAAGATAGACTCTTCGCAGGCCACGCTGAGCGTGACCCAAAAG
Source organism: Candidatus Micrarchaeota archaeon CG1_02_55_22 (assembly GCA_001871595.1). Taxonomy (GTDB): domain Archaea; phylum Micrarchaeota; class Micrarchaeia; order Norongarragalinales; family UBA97; genus UBA97. The sequence goes on from MNVH01000069.1 coordinate 10,303, forward strand.
AACATTGCCCCGCCTGACGCGCTTTCGCAGCTGTCCAAGTACGCGCCGATAGGCGTTGTTGCAGGCATTGACGACTCCAACCCCGACTGTTCGAGCGAATTCTGTTCCGAGAGCCAGCTTGCTGCGTACTCGCGGGAAGTCAGGCAAAAGCTGGCACAGTTCCTTGAACGCACCAAGCAGCAACGCAACCCTGCAACCCACGCGCTCATCACGCGCGAGGAGTACGCCAAAGACATACTACGCGACTTGTCGCAGATGAGTTCCGACCAGAACAACGTGCAAGCGCTGCAGTCAGGAAGCCAGACTGGATTCAACCCCATGCTCTTGCTTGCAATGGGCGGGAGCGGCTTGGGCGACGAGTCGTGCAGCGCGGCACTGCAGTGCATGATGTACTTCAAGATGCTGGGCCAGTCCGGCGACAGCACGATGAACTCGCTGCTCCCGTTGGTCTTGTGCTCGCAAAAAAGCGTCCAGAAGGGCATCGCTGAAGGCGACTCGAGCATAATGACCAACATCCTGCTGCTGCAGATGCTTACCCCGATGGTGAAGAACGAAATCGAGGTATACGACTCGGCCGGCGACGCCAAGGACACAGTACGCGCGGCGTGGCAAGCCACGCCCGCAAACGGCGCGGGCGAGCCGTTCACGCAGGCTAACGGGCCCTCAGTAAGCATTTCAAGCGAGCTTGTCGGCACAGTCCCAGTACGCGGGCCCCAAGGCTTGGGCACGTACGACGACGGATACAAACAATTAGAAGACGGCAAGGGATTCCCGTACGCCGACTGCTCTGGTACGTGCAAGGTTGCATACGACGGCGGGAAGCCCAACCTCGCTACTATTGGGAAGTACGGGCTAGAAATTGAATCACTGCCGCCAGAAAAGGACCAGCTCGCGAAGGAAAGGCAGGCGCTTTCCGAGTCGCTTGGCAAGGTCGAGGGCGTAGGCGTTCCCTTAACCGTAAAGCTCTCGCTCGGAGTGCCAGACGCTAATGCGCCTTCGACGATAACGATAAGCGTTGACGCAAACAATGAAATTTCGGTGGAGATAAAGCACCCTGACAACAACGAAGCACTGCCGAAGGACGAAATTGGGCGCAAGGACAGCGGCGAAACCAAGGAGATTACGTTGGCTGAGTGGGCGGGCAAGATACTGCGCGTGCTCGCGTTGCCGGAATACGGAAAAGCACAGCTTGAAGCTGAAGGCTACGTATTCGGAACGGTTAATGACTGCACTGTAACCGAGTATACGCTAGATAAGCTGGTATTTTCGTGCCCGACGCATGCCGCAACCGACCCTGCGACGGCGGACGGGGCCCTGCCGGCTAGACCAGCAACAGCCGCAGAAACTACTCAACCCGCGCCTATTGTAAACCCGTTCGAAGGCTTGAAAATAGATGGCCAGCAAGTTCCCGCGGATGGTAAGTTAACGCTCGAAGCAGGCAAGCTGTACCCGCTTGCTAAGCCCGCGATCTGCACGGACTTGAGCGTGTCTGGAATGGCGCCGTTCGAGGACCAAATTTACTTCATGCCCGATAACACGCGGGATAACGTGCTCTTGCTCGGCAAAACAACTCCGGAAAAAATAGCTGAAATTAAAGCAATACAAAAATACGACGTCCGGAGCGTCAAACTGGTCTGCAATTATGATACTGACCCGCAGTATTTCTTGCCTATCGAATTGGAACTAACTAGACCGACTTCGGCAGTCTATACTGCGGCCGCACCAAAAATAGTGAACGACGCGGTCGTGCTTTCTTCGAAATTGAAACCCGATTACAGCGTTGCCAACTGGTACTTGACGTACCTATTGCCAGCACAAAACGGCGAACTTGATTTATCCTCGACCAATTCGCGGGATAGTTTAAGTGTTGCGCCGGGCCAGACGCGCGTGTGGGTTGACATGTACGGCAACGAAATAACTAGGGTTACTAACACTCAGCAAGTAGCCCCGCCACAGGTATCAACTGCCGCCGGAGTGTGCGGCCCGATTACCGGCACGGATTACTCGGCCACGCCGGTTGATTTAACGCTCAAAAAGGCGGCGGTAATAGAGTACATTAACCGGTACTTGCTTCAACTCGAGGGCAACATAAACCTAGTGATGAACAATGGCGAGATTGATGACCGAAAGGCGTTTACGTACGGTACGAGCTATTGCGGCGGGCAACTCGGCGTGGGCTTCATCGCCGGCTTCAATAGAGATAGTTTGGACTGGAGCCTTAGTTATGGAACTATTAATGCCAATGGTGGCTTCACTTCGGGACAAGACCTTGTTTACACGGTAGTGCCCAACGAGAAGGTCAGTACCATAACTTACAGCTCAACTCGCACTAGTGACCAAGACCGTGCTGAATTCAAGGCGTATTCGGCTAAATACGCAGGCACGGGCGCCGGCAAGGTTGACACGAGCAATAACCTTGTATCTATGATACTAAAGAATAAACTCGCAATGTATCTGCCCGATGATGCCAAATTAGCAGGGTACGTGCTTAACGAAGCCGGAGTTGTTAGTAGGCAGTCTAGTACTGAGATATCCGCTAATAATCATCCTAACGGATACGGCTTGTATTATGATGGCCTTAGGGTTGCACAGGGATATATGCAAATCTGCCTTAACGGAGAAGCGTTCCCAGTAGCAAGCGCACAATCAATGGTGTTCGACCTGCAATCGTACCCAAGCTGCTCGAAGGACAACCAGGACTGGTACCGCGTCGCGCTCACGCCAACAGTCACTACATCAACTGGTAAACCAATAATTAGCGACGTTACGCGCACCATCTACCACTGCCGTGCGACTCCGGCGGTGGGCGCGAAACAGTGTACGCTCGTCGCCACCAACGTCCTGACAGGAGAATGAACGCACGCCCTGTCGGAGCGTTGGCGTGTAGTCGGAACCGGCGCCGCAATGGTTTTTAAGGGCGTTATGGATAGACGGTTCAACGACAGTTTCTGGGGTGCGGGGGTCACTGGCCAAGCAACTGGGCTACTAAAAAGACGCCCGGTAAGTCGCGAGACCGCTCTGCCGCCGCAATGGTTTAAGGGTTCTGGGGCTAAAAGCACGCAGTGCGCAACCAATATATAGCGGAGTGCTCATTGAGTACTCATTGGTGGTAGCAGTGAATGTTAATTTGGGCGCGCCTTACGAGGCGATTGTGAAGAGGCTTGTCGAACGGGGTTATGCAGGCAACCAGACCGAGCTCATCCGGCACGCGCTCGTCGCGTTCGAGCGGCAGGTTGATGACGAAGAAGTGCGGCTCGTGCAGAAGGGCGTGATGCAGGAACGCGAGCTCATCAAGTCTGGAGAAATGAAGACCATTCCTGCAGCGCGGGTGTTCAAGGAAGCGGGTTTGTAGATGGAACTGGAATTCACGGACGCGGGCCGGTACGAATTCCTAGCTTTGGACAAGCAACTCAAAACTTTCTTCAAAAAGCACGCTGAAAAGTTATTGGCCATGCCGCCACGCCGGCATTTGCGCGGGCGCAACCCGTTCTTCGTCGAGAACGTGACTTTACAAGCCCGGCTGGTTTATTTTGTTGAAGGAGACAAGCTGACGGTACACCACTGTTTTGCGGCGCACAAGGATTACGAGGCGTGGTACACGTCGTTCAAGTGAGACCTGCCGCCGAACCGTTTTCAATCGTTTGCGGGAGTGATCGGCCGGTTTGCGCGGCGAGCGGGGCAACCAAAACGCTTAATAACGTGTACACACGCATAGTTATATGTGGATGCACTATGAAGAATTTGACTTTGGCGATTCCGGACGACCTCAAGGCGAGGATGGATGCACGGCCGGAAATCAACTGGTCTGCGGCAGTAAGGGTAGTCCTACAAAAGACCATCGACGATTTCGACAGGCTCGAAGCGGTTCTTTCTAAGAGCAGGTTTACGCAGGCCGACGCCGACGGGCTGGCGGCAACGATGGACGCGGGAATGGCCGCCCACGCGAGGAAACTCTTAAATGCTCCTCGTGGTTGACGCCAACGTGCTGCTTTCCGCGCTGATACGCCCGGAGGGCTTGACGCGCAAACTATTCGCAGACTTGCGGCTACAGCTCAAGGCGCCGGCGCACCTGCTTGCGGAATTCACGCTGCATGCGGCGGAGGCCCGCGAAAAGAGCGGCTTGACGACGGCGGAATTCACTGCGGCAGCGCAAACGATCTGGAGCCGCATCGAGACTGTTCCCGACGAGGACGCTGCGCCGTTCCTCAAGCCGGCTTCGACGCTCATCAAGGACGGGAAGGACTGGCTGTACTTGGCAAGCGCACTGGCCTGCAACGCGGACGTGTGGAGCAACGACCGCCACTTCAAGGCTCAGGGCCGCGTGCGCACGTGGACGACCCAAGAGCTAGCCAAGCAACTGGGCTACTAGCGATACAAGTCTTTCAAGTGAAACCGCCGCAATGGTTTTTAAGGGTTCTGGGGCTTATAGTAGTCCGTTAGTATAGTGGGAGAACTTTAGTGTTTTAGCTGGTTTGCTTGAAGATACCCAACCCTTACGATTCGATTGACTACCGTTGGCTCATGGCCGTACCGGTCTTGCTAGTTATTGTCAGCCTAGTCTTCTTCGCCCCGCACTTGGAGAAGGGAATCGACTTGAAGGGCGGTTTGCTGGTAACGTTGCAGACGAGCCAGCCAATCGACACCGTTGCTTTGAAAGGCGTTCTTACCAAGTACGGCAACGTCGAAGTCCGCCAGTACTCTAGCCCGGCAGGAAACGGTGTTGAAGTCGAGCTCGAGAACAACGCGGCGCTTGAAGACGCGGGCGACGCGGTAGGGCGCTTGTCGGGGTTGCAGCGCGACTTAGAGTCAACTACTCTAGCATTACAGCAAGCAGAGGAGGATGGTTTGCCGACGCTCGAGTTACAGCAGCGCATCGACTCGCAATCGCTAGCCATAATCGCCGAGGCGAACACTGCGCTCACTGCAATAGGATCTAGCAAGCGCGTCAGCGAAGCGGGCGGGGCGAGCGACATTGTCGGTACCGAGTTCGCCGCCTCGAAAGCGAGATTGAGAGCGAACGTGATGGCAGACATCGCTTCGGTTGCGAGCTACGACGCGTACTCCTTCCGTGAAGTGGGTTCGAGCCTCTCCAAATTCTTTGTCTCGAAAACGCAGGAAATCATCTTGTACTCATTCATCCTCACCGCGATAGTCGTGCTCGTCGTCTTCCGCAGCCTCGTGCCGAGTTTGGCAGTCATTTTCGGCGCAGTCGCCGACGTTTCGCTCACAGTGGGCGTGATGGCAATACTCGGAATACCGATTACGCTCGCCGCGATTGCCACGCTCTTGATGCTTATCGGCTTCTCTTTAGACACGGACGTCATGCTTACCATGCGCGTCTTTAGGCGCAGGGAAGGCCGCGCCCGTGACCGCGCTTTTGAGGCCATGAAGACGGGCTTCTTAATGAACGCGACGACGACGGGCGCGTTCGGAGTGCTATTCCTACTGGGCTTGTGGCTCCAGCTTGATGTCTATCGTACAATCGGTGCTATCGCGGTTATAGGCGGAGTAGTGGACTTTATTGCCACGTGGGGCTTTAACGCCGGACTTATCCTGTGGTTCATCGAGAAGCAAGAAAAACAAAAGACGCTGGCTTGAAAATGGATTATTCTTCGCTTGCAGGTAATTGGCGCATCCGCCTCGTCGCGCTAGTCCTCATTCTCGCGCTCGGCGTGCTCTTCCTGCGCGACGCGAACCCTTCGACGGTTGATTTGAACTTGGGAATCGAGTTCGTGGGCGGAGTCAGGATTCCGGTGACGCTCGAGCGCAGTGTTGACCAGGCAACCATGGACTTGATTATCGAGACGATGAAGCAGAGAGTCAACAAGTTTGGTTTGTCGCAAGCGGTTGTCAGGCCGTTAGGGGATAACGAGATACTCGTAGAGATTCCGCAGGCCGACGAACGCGCGATTGACTCTGTTCAGCGCCTCTTGCGGGAGCAGGGCAAGTTCGAGGCAATTATTGACGGTAAAGTCGCGCTTGACGGCAAGGACATCATCGCTTCAACGGTTGGTGGACCGAGTGAGAGCGTGAGCGCGAACGGCGACGGTTCTTACGGCTGGCAAATCGGCTTCACTGCGACGGTTGAGGGAGGCAAGCGCTTCTCGAGCGCGGCACTGGGCAAACCGCGTTACCCTGTATACATGTTCTTGGACCGGCCGAGCAATGCACTCGTCATCATTCCAGAAGAGTTCATGAACTCGTCAAGCACTCCTGCGTTGCTGTTGGGCACGCTCGAGGACGCGGCGGCAAAGGAAGGCGATTCGATAAGGGTTTTGACGCCTAAAGAGGTCTCTAACGAGTCGATAGCCAATTATACTGAAGCAGTCGTCTCAACTAGCTTCACCAAGACAAAGGAATTCAACGTTCTTGTCAAGGCAGGCTTCCGCGAAGAGGCGAACGCGTCGCGCAAGCTCATCGTGAGAGACGACGCAGAGCTCATCCCAACGCTTCGGCAGGGTACGAACGGGTTGCTCGTTGACGCGTGGGTGGCAATAGGTTTGACCAGCAGCCCCGAACTACAGCCCTCGCTTGCTGAAGGCAGGACTGCCGGCGTGCCTAGCTATATTATCACGGGCAGCGGGCGCGGCGAGACGCCGGACGAACAGCACGACAGCGCGGTGACCGAGCTCAAGCTTACGAAGATTGCCTTGACGCAAGGACGCTTGCCGGTTAGCACCGTCATCGGCAGCACATACACGATTGCCCCGTCACTCGGTAGGCAGTTCTTGACTTACAGCGCTATAGGCGTGATTTTTGCCATCCTAGTCGTCGCATCGATGATTATCCTGCGTTACCGCAACGTATGGCTTGCCATACCGATAGTCATCATTAACGTCATCGAGATGCTTATCACGCTCGCCATAGTCGGCAACTTTACGCTCGACTTGGCTGCAATGGCCGGTATCATCACGCTTATTGGTACGGGTGTGGATGACCAAATCATCATTACGGATGAGTTGCTCAAGAAGAAGCGCGGCGAGTCTGGCGAGGAAGAAGAATTGGGCGAGTCGAACATCAAGCAGCGCATCGGCAAGGCGTTCGAAATAATAATGACCAACGCGCTCGTCGCAATCGTCGCCATGCTGCCGCTCCTGTTGAGCGGCATAGTAGAGATAATGGGCTTTGCTCTGGCGTACGTCATCGGCGTGCTCGTCGGCGTCTTCATCACCCGGCCCGCGTACGGGTTGTTAGTCGGCGAAATCGTGAAGAAGCACGGCTAGCGATAGGCTTCGTCGTGGTGGGCGTAGTTTTGTACTACTACTGTCTTTCGACTTTCATCTATAGAGTATAACAAGATGAAAGACGAGTCGATGTGAACCCGCCAGAGTCCCTGCAAAGGCGCTTTTAACGGCTTGAAGCGGTACGGATTTTCGAGAACTTGATTTACTTTCTTTCCTACCGCAACAAAAGCCACGTTATTCTTCTTTTGTAGTGCCGCAATCTTGGCTCGGGCGGTCTGTGTCAGTTCAAGTGCGTAGGCCAAGTGGCATCACTTCAAGCCGAAATAAGCGTCAACATCTTTCACCTTGAAACGCTTTTCTTTTTCTATGCGTTTCATTTCATCGACGAACTCCGGCCGGTACTCTGGCTCAAGGATGCTCTGCGCGTATTCCCGTACCACGAAGTCTATAGCTTGCGACTTGTCCTTCAAGCCCTCCTTGGCCTTGACTACGTTGAGAATCCGGTTCGCGTCCTCGGAAATGTTTACCATTGCCTTCACCATGCTAACACCGCATATATACGGGCTAAGCGCGTATTAATCAGTTCCGGTGCCAACTTGGATTTGGCATCCGGCAGCGTAAAAACCTTTCGGGGGCGCATTGCCGGACGCCTAGAACGTCTTCTCGAGGTTTATCCGGCTGTCCTTGGTGTTGGCCCTTGCTTCCACCGAGAGGACGTCGTAGCCTTCGGCCACCAGGAAGGAGAGCATTTCGCGGCGCTCGTTGCGCGTCCTTATCTTAAGCTTGGCGTGCCCTTGTTTTCGCGCGTATTCTTCGACGTGGTTCATGAGCGCGGTCAGCGCGCCCTTGCGGCGGTAGCCGGGCAGCACGCCGGTCATCCAGACGTAGAGTGAGTTGTCGTTATCGCGTTCGTAGGCGATGGCGAATCCTGCGGGCGCATTGCCGTCGAACGCTGCAAGGAATACGGGCTTGCGGCCTGGCAGGCGTTCGGCGCATTTCTGTTTGGCGGAATCTGCCGACTCAGCGAATTCGGGTATTGCAGCCCACAATGAGAGCGCGTCTTGTTCGCTGCACTCGCGTACTTGCATGGCTTCAAATAGGGACGCATTGGTTAATAGCGGTTGCGGGAGGGGTCAATGAATGCGTTTGAGGCCTTTGACGCGGTCGAAGTCGGAGTCGAACGAGGCGATGCGCCTGATTCCGCGTCCCTGCATAAGCGTCACTGAGAGAGCGTCCGCGTAGCTGGAGAATGAATATTGTTTGAGCGCGTCGAGCGCGCCCCGTATCTCGGCTGGGGTTGGAACAACCAGTGACAACGCTGAAGACTCCATCAGTTTAACCGATTCGTCGCGGGCGGCGGCAGGCCCGTGGTACCGTGAGACGTACGAAGCGAACTCGGCCAGTATGGCTTCGCTGAAGACAAGGGTTTCGCCCGACGCCTCTAGTTCGTGCGACAAGGAAACGGCGCGCGAATGGTGCTCATCTGCGACTCGGGCTAATGCTATGAATACGCCCGTGTCAACGAAGATCACGTCTTATCAACATCCCCGTAGACCACGTCGTCGAGTTCGGCCGTGGCGTTGGCCTTGGGCCCGCCCTTGAGGCTGCCGCACAAATCCTTCAACAAATATTTCTTCTTCGCGGCCACGTACGTCCTGTCGCATTCCTCGACGGCTTCGGCAATGACTTCCGCCTCGGTAACGCGCCGGCCTTCGGCCAGTGAGCGCTTGGCCTGCAGCCGGTGGATTACGGGCACCAGCCTTCTTGGGACCTTCTTTGTAACATACTCCACGACTTACACCCATTACATTTAGTGTAATTAGTGTAATAAAAGCGTTTCGGGGCGCTTTGCCGGAGGCTGGCGGCTGAAAGAGATTCGGGAAGACGGCTACTCTTTCTTTTTGTCGGCGAGTTGCTTGCCGATTTCGGCGCGGCGCTTGAGCTTTTCCTCGAATTCGGCGTACTCTTCGGGCTTCATCACGTTCTTGAGGATGTAGGCCGAGTACTGTTGTGCTTGCGAGGAGATATCTAACAGCAGGGTGTGGGCTTCCGAGAGATTGAGGCGGATTTCGGGGGGGTTTAGTATTTCGACGCCGACGGGGCCGTAACGCATTGTGAGTTCAGCGAGCTTGGCAAAATCTTCCACGAGCGCGGTTACTTCGGCGCTCGTGGAGTAGGAGATAAGCGTGTTTTCGGCGGACTCTTCGGCGGCAAGGCCCTTCTCGTCTGTCACGCGCTTGTAGGGGGCGAGTATTTCACCCTTGCAGTAGAGCACGCCCTTCTCGTTTGCGAGGCGGTCGATGAATTCGATTAGCGAGTTCTTTACCGATTCTTCCTCGCGTCCGTGGGCATCAAAGTAGAGGAGGCAGTGTACTGCTCCGTGTTTGGTTGTTTCGGCGATGACGCGTTCGAGGTCGGCTTCGTTGTATTCCTTTGCCATTTTAATTCCCGGATACTATTTGGGGACAAAAAAGCTTTAAATCAGCCGTAGGAGAGGCGTGCGCCCGTCGGCCGCAGCTCGGAGGCGAGGGATTGGGCGAAGCCGGTTGAGAGTTGGGAAAAGAGCGCTAGGATGCCCGATGGTGGTTCCTGTAGTACGCACAATGCGGGCGTGCCGTCGTAGGAGACGTTGCCCATTGCTGCTGCGATGCGCAACGCGTCACTGCGCGTTGCCACATCGTCTACGAGGCCGATTTTTTGGGCTTGCGTTGCCGAGAGTACGCGCGCGTCGAGCGCTTGTGCCTCGAATAGTTTTTCGTTGAGCCTGCCTTTGCGCGCGGCGCGCACGTCGTTGGCAAAATTCTCGCCCGACTCGTTAATAATCGCTTCAAGTATGGCGCGTTCTTCAGTAGTGATGTTGCGGTAGGGCGCGCCCATGTCCTTGACGTCGCCGTGCTGGATGGACTCCATCGAGATACCGAGCTTTTCAAGCAGGCCGGCGTAGTTCAAGAGAGTAGCGCGGGCGCCAATGCTGCCCGTCAAAGTGTTCGGGTTGGCGACGACGCGATCGGCTGCCGAAGCAACGTAATAACCGCCACTCGCCGCGACCTCGCCCAAATATGCCACAATGGGCTTTTTGGCGGTTCTGACGGCTGTAAAGGCTTCCTGGCTTGCGACTGCGCCGCCGCCGGGTGAGTTTATTACCAAGAGCACGGAGCCGACGTCGTCGTTTTCGTCTGCTGCCCGCAGTTGGCGTTCAAGCTCTTGCGGCTGTGCTGCGGAGTCGTAGAAAGCGGCGTGTTCGAGCGTGATTTCGCCGTCGAGTGTGATGATGCCGACGCACGACGCGTTTTTGTCGTTCGAGAGGAAGCCCCTGCCGAGGCTGGCGTAATCTGCTGTTGCGAGTGCGATTGCGATTAGTGCGACTGCGACGAAGGCCAGTACGTAGAGGCCGGTGCGGGATTGGGCGTTTTTCACGAGTAAGTGTATTCTCCTGCAATCATTATATTGGTTGCGGGCGGATATTCTTGGTATGGATGCGTTGCAGTTGTTGGCATTCGTTTTGCCGGCGTATGTAGCGAACGCGAGCCCGGTTGTCTTCGGCGGGGGCACGTCGGTGGATTTCAAGCGCTTGCTCGGCGGGAAACGCGTTTTCGGCGATGGAAAGACGTGGCGCGGCCTTCTCGCAGGAGTGGTTTTCGGTACTTTTACGGGCTTTGCTTTGGCATTGCACCCAGCGCTCTTTCTGCCTTCGCTCTTATTCCGCGAGAGGATGATTGTCGCGTTGTTGCTTTCAGTCGGTACGATGGCGGGCGACTTGGCTGGGAGCTTCGTGAAAAGGCGTTTAGGCATTGCTGCCGGAAGCCGCCACGAGTTCTTCGACCAGCTCTTGTTCTTGGGTTTCGCTCTCGCCGCGGCCAGCATCTATATAGTGCCGTCGCTCGAAGAGATTGCCTTGCTCGTCGTTGCGACCTATGTATTGCACAAGGCGGCTAACTGGTTGGCGCACGTGGTGCGGCTCAAGCGCGTCCCGTGGTAACCTTGGCTTCAAAATCGCTATCGTTTCTTGCACGATTCTTTCCGTTGATGGCGCTGTTGTATCTAGCCGTGCTGGTCTTCCCGCAGCCTTGGCTCTACGCGGGCTTGGCAGGAATCGAGGGCGCGTTTTTGGAGGCGTCGGGCGTGCCGGTTGTGGTTGACGGCGCGTTGTTGCACGCGGGCGGAGCGTCATTCGAAATCGTTGCAGAATGCTCGGGCCTCATCATGGTCGCCATGCTTGTAGCGTTGTTTTTTGCGAGCGGTTGCCGTAGGTGGGGGTGGCTCGCGGGCGGCATCGTTTTTCTCCTGTTGTTCAACGTGGCACGGCTGTGGTTGACGCTTTACGCGGGTGCGGCTTGGGGCCAGAGCGCGCTGGGCGTTGTGCACCCGGTGTTGTGGTTCGTTGACGCCGGAATCGTGCTCGCATGGTGGGCGAAGATGGAGGCGTTGCTGTGACTCGGCAAATTGCCTCCGAAAAGCATAAGTATTAGTCCGACTAAGTCCTTGTTATCTTGGATTATTCAGGGTGGTTTGTTTGGCGGACGTGAACGTGAACTTGAAGGTGAAAAGGTATACCAACCGTGTCTTGGGGGTCGTCAAGGAGAAATACGGCTTGAAGGACAAGTCCGAGGCGCTCGACAAGTTTGCCGAGCTCTACGGCGGCGAGTTCGTGGATTCGGAGGTCGGGGACGAGCTCGTGCGCGACATCATTCGGAGCACCAGCGCGCATGTGAAGAAGCACGGGTTCAGGAAGATGTCTCTCGAGGAGCTTGAAAGGCTTGGCGAGTGAGTGTCAATGCCGTTCGACTTCGATTTTACTGACGAACTGAAGCTCACGCTGTCGCGCCTGGCCAAGCGCAACAAGCCGCTTGCCGAGGAAGTGAAGAAGAAAGTGCGGCAGGTCACGGCTTCGGATGGCGAGACGGTGGAACACTACAAGAACCTGCGCCACGACTTGAAAAACTACAAGCGCGTGCACGTTGGAAGCTTCGTCCTCTTTTTCAGGGTCTTCAAGGAAGAAAATTTCATCCTGTTCGACAGGTTGGCGCACCACGACGACGCGTACAAGCGTTAGGCTAACGGAGCGCGTCGCACACTTGTGGTATGGAGAGGAGTTTTTCTTCGCCGCTATTCAGGTCGCGCAGGGTTGCCTTGCCTTCCTTGATTTCGTTGGGCCCGATGATGAGCGCGTATTTAGCTCCGCGTTTTACTGCGTAAGCGAGGTTTTTCGATACGCCGCGACCGGCAAGGTCGATTCCTGTGTTGATTCCGGCGCTGCGCAGTTGTTGGCAGGCGCGGATTGCTGGTAAGGCGTCGCCGATTGGGATGACGAAGACTGCGAGACCTGTTCTTTCTCCCAAGGTAGTTCCTTGTGCCTTGAGTGCTTCTAGGAGGACATCGAGTCCGAAGCTTATGCCGACTGCCGGAACGTTTCTCTCGGCGCCGCCGGATTCCTTGACGAAGCCGCCTATTAGTTCGTCGTAGCGGCCTCCGGCGCAAATCGAGGAAGTTATGCCTATCTTAGCACCATTGTTTAGGAAGCCTTCGAACACCATTCCGGTATAGTAGTTTAGTCCGCGGGCGAGGGTGGGGGAAAAGACGAGCTTGTCCGCGCAACCGTACTCTTTCGCGTAGGAAAAGAATTCGTTTAGTTCGGCTAGGCCTGCTTTCGCGTCGTCGTTTGCTGCAAGCGCAGTGAGAGCTTCCAGCGTTGCTTGTGGTGAGAGCGTGGAGAGGACTCTTTGAGCGACTGGAGCGGGGAGTTGTTTTTCTTCGAGTTCTTTCTTTACTGCGTTTTCACCGATTTTTTCGAGTTTGTCGAGTGAGAGGATGACGTCGGAAAGCATTTCGCGCGGCACGCCCGCACCAATGAGGAGCCCGTTGAGGAGCTTGCGGTTGTTTACTTTAAGCGAGTAGTTGAGACCCAGCCCTGAAAGGATGGATGCGGCGAGGGAGGCGAGTTCGGCGTCGGCGGCCAGTGAAGCAGTACCCATGGTGTCGGCGTCGCACTGCGAGAACTCGCGGTAGCGGCCTTTCTTTAGGGGTCCGTCGCGCCACACGCTCGCTATTGCGTAGCGTTTGAACGGCATTGCTAACGAATTGTTTTCGGCGACGAAACGGCAGAGGGGCACGGTGAGGTCGTAGCGCAATCCCAAATCACGCCCGCCTTGGTCTTTGAAGGAATAGGTTTCTTTGAGTATTTCGTCTCCGCCGGCGAATTTCGCGGTAAGCACGGCCAAATTCTCGAATGCGGGCGTTTCTAGGGGCTCGAACCCGTAGCGTTCGAATTGTTCACGGATTGTCTGGATTATTGCGTCTCGAAGGCGTTTTTCGCTTCCGCTGAAGTCGCGCGTGCCGCGCGGGGCCTTGAACTTGTTTTCGTTAGTTTCTTCAGCCATTCAGCATACCGCCCTACACGCGTATTCTGCTTGCGTTTTTAGGGCGCGGGCCGAGAATCGAACTCGGTACTTAGGATCCACAGTCCCACGTGATACCAATTCACTACACGCGCCATTGTCTAGCTTGGGGTACCGGAGCGCCCAATTCCGTATTTTCTCCACGTATTTGGGGCTATTCCAGCCTATAACTTCACAGAACCTGAAGAGGTTTCCATAACCGCACAGCTGTATTGACCAATATTTGCCGTCAAACCAGCGGCTTGCTTTCAAGCCTAGCATCGAAAGGATTTCCGCGGTATCCTCGATTAATAATTTTGAAGCAGAGGTCACATTAATGTTTGGATAACTGGCAGGACGACCGTTCTTTGGCAGGAAAGATATACTGCCATCGGTGTCAAAATACCCACGCAAGAATGCCGCAAGAATCTCTTGGTTGTTTACCTTTAGCACATCAGGCACGCGTATCCCGCGTTTGTTCCCTGTTGGAATACCGACTACATTGCGCTTGAAGGTCCATAGCGCCTTCGAGTAGAACTCGAACCCGTAACTATCCGAATACTCCCTGATTTGCACGTCGGCATTGTAAACGGTTTTGTACAAGGTTCTAACGAAGTTATCGTAGAATTCTCGCTCGTCAATCTTAGATCCTTTGAGGCGATACTCGTATTTCTTGTCGGACAGGAACCCGTCGCCTAGGTGCATGCCTATTTCTTCCGCGAGCGCGGGGGTCATCTCTTGCGGCAGCTTCAAGTTCTTTCTTTTGTCGAAGATGCTGAAGGAAACTACGGACGTATCGAGGGCCAAGTCCTCGCAGGTATACGTAATGTCCGGCTCCGGAAGCTTGTTTCGTCCCCGACCGAATGAGGCAATCGAATTCCGAGGCTTGAGACTAAGTAGTTCGACTGTTTGGTCAGATTGGAGACGCTGAACGCTGGGGGCAGCTTGGTTGATGAAGTAGACCGCCTTTCACCTAGTGACACCTGTTAGTGTTTTGGGGCGGCAAGGTATTTAAAACGCGGCGGTCACGCCAGTAACAGGTAGAGTCCGGCTGCGGCGAGGCCGCCGACTATTGAAGCGGCGAGGTTGACGATGTCGTTGTCGAGCCACCGGTGGCCACGTATGAGAACGTTTTTCTCGTTATCCGTAAAGGAGCGCTCGGTTTCTTTCCGGTGGTGCTTGCTGTAGTACATTACTTGTACGGTAGCGCCGAGGAACGAGTCTGCGAGCGAGCCTATGAACGCTGCTGCGCCGGATATTGCCAGCACCATGAGAAGGGGGTAAGTGGATACGGGTGTGCCGAAGAGGTTGATGCTGGCGGAGGCGACTGCGCCGATGAACACGCCGGCGATGACGGTGATTGCGAGGCCGATTGTTGATACTGCGCCCGAGGTTCCTATTGGCACGGACTTGAGGTTGGTGATGAGCAGGGGCTTGCGTTTACCTAGGATGCCTAGCTCTGTTGCCCAAGTGTCGGCGGTGACTGTGCCTATTACGCCGAGGAAGGCGTAGTAGATGACTGGCTCGTGGTAGTAGAAGAATGCTACTGCGAGTATTCCGACGATTCCGCCGTTGGCCAGAACTTGCCAGAAATCTCTGGTGCCGCCTTTAGCGAATTGTTTGACTACGTCCGCCTTCTGTGATTCCTTGTAACGCGTGAGGATTATGGAGGAGACAAGGAACGCGGCGAGGACAACGAACCAATCCGTTCCGCCTAGCCAGAACACGCTTACGCCTAGGAGCACGGCTGCGAGTGTGCCCGTTGCCGAAAGCGCTTCTTTACGGAAGGCGTAGATTGCGAGTGCTAGCGAGATTATTGCGCCTGCGAGTATGCGGTGGAATTCAGTGACCATTTTCTAGGAGCATTATGGCTTCGGCGATGTCGCCGTCGGCCTTCTTGAGCGCGGCTTCAGCTTTCTCGCGGCTCACGCCAGCCTGTTCAGCAACGAGTGCCGCGTCATCCTGTTTTTCGTCCTTCTCTCCAGCAGCTTGTTCGTTGAACTCGCCGGAGACTTGCAGGGATTTTTGTCCGCGCATCTCTATCATTACCACTTGCGCTGGGTCGACTACTAGTTTCGAGCCGTCGCTTTTTTCCACTATAACGCGCGTTGCGTCGACGGGGGTTTGGTTTATGCCCATTTGGCGCATCATTTGCTCCATCTGTTTCGGGTTCATGCCGCCTAATCCGGGAATCATTGTAATATCACCTATCGAAGGGTTTTAGGAAAACAAGGTTTATTAGGCGTACCGGTAAATAGTCGGTAGTATGGAAAAGTTCGTGTTTCACGACCACGTGGTTGACGTGCTCTTCGAGTCGTTCGGTTTCAGTTTTGAGGAGGCGCTGGAGAACGCGGCGCTGGCAATGTTTACCGTCATAGCCGACGTTGAAAAGGTGAAGGACGACGAAAGGATTGAAGTCGAGGAGAAGGCCGAGTCCATGGAAGAACTGGTCGCCTACACGCTTTCAACGCTGTTGAGCGAGTTGGATTCTCGCGAAATGTTCTTCTCCAAGTTCGAGGTTTCGAGCTTCAAGAAAATCAAGGAGGGCTTTGCGGTTAAAGGCGTGGCGTACGGTAGCCCTGCGGAGCCCGAACTCGGCAAGACTTTTGTTAAAGCCGTGACGTACCACGAGATAAAAGTAGAGCAAAAAGAAAACGGCCAGTGGCACATCCACGTGCTCTTAGATATCTAGGGCGCGCGCCGGCGCGAAATGTTATTTGTTCTAGCGGCGCTTGCGCTTCTTTGCCGCCGGCTTGGCTGCGCGGTGCACGGCTTGGGAAGCGGAGTTCTTGGCGTTCTTCCACAGCGCGATTGCGATGACTGCGCTTACCACGAAGGAGACGAGTTGCGCGCCCCAGTCCCATACTATTACGGGTTCGGCGGCCACGCGTGTGGCGTCAGTAACAACGAGCGTCCAGCCCATTACTAGCAAGACTAGGTGAGTTACTGCGTCGATTCCGAAGAATCCTGAGAACCATAGTGATACGGTCTGCTTGGGCTTTTCGCCGGCCACGCCGACGCGGTAGACTAGGTAGGAGAATACTAGAGCGATGAAGAAGACACCGGAGTAGAATAATCGCGACGGGTTGAATCCTATCTCGGGTATAACGTAGGCCCACGAAAAGATTAGCGCGGCGAGGAATGTTACTGCTTTGAGGCCGGCTGCTCCGGATAACCAGACCAGCGCTTCTCCCTTCCCTATCTTGTCAAACGTCACAAAACCACCTGCAAGGATTACTGCAAGTCGGTTTTAAAACATTGGGTTTGGTAATAGTGGCATATGGCTTTTCAAATCACGCGGGGCCGGGAGAAGCTGCCTGCACTGCTTGCCAAGGAACTCGAGGCGGTTGCCGCAGGCGACGGCGAATTCGAGGTGGGCGGGGCGGTCGAGGGCCGCACGTACCGGAACCACCCGGTGACGCTTTACAGGCTCGACCGGATTATTAACGCTGTGCGGCCAAGGCTGCCGAACCACTTTTTCGTAGCCGTTTCCGACGACGGCATAGCCGCAATCAAGCAACTGCATTACGAGACCTCGGGATTGATACTAAAAGCACAGCTATGGCTCGGAGACCAAAGGCACGTTGATTTTGTCGTGAAACCATCCGGCCGCGGCATAGGGGGCATGCTCTCGGCGGAAGCTATCAACCACGTGGTAACCCGGAACAAGGCTGACGGTATACCGGTAGCGATATTCCTGCCCAACGTGGAGAACCCGCAGTGGGCGCAGTTCCACAGACGCATCGGAATGACAAGCGGCCCAGATGGCCTGCACGTGCCCGCTGAAGGGCTTGCGGAGTTCGCCAGCCGTGAAGGACCCACCGGTTACAAGCATTACTTGTTGCGCCGAGCCTAAGTGCCTTCGCGCCACGAGTCGAGGTAGGCTATTTGTTCTGGCGTGAGTTTTTCAAGTCCGAGGCCGTGGGCTTCGAGCTTGTGGGTTGCGACTTGGTCGTCGAGCTCTTTAGGCAGGTCGAGCACGCCCTTGCCGAGCTTGCCCTTGTTCTTCGCCAGGTACTCGCTGGCTAGTGCTTGGTCGCTGAAGCTCAGGTCCATTACCGCGCTGGGGTGTCCTTCAGCTGCGGAAAGATTCACGAGTCGGCCTTCGGCGAGCACGAACACACGTTTTCCGGCGATGGTGTACTCATCCATGAACGGCCTGACGCGCGTTTTCTTGGAAGCGATTTTTTCTAGTGCCGGCAACTCTAGTTCTACGTTAAAGTGGCCGGAATTGCAAACGATTGCTCCGTCCTTCATTGCCGCGAAGTGTTCGCCGCGTATTACGTGCTTATTGCCCGTGACGGTGACAAAGACGTCACCGGTTACCGCCGCCTCGGCCATGGTCTTTACCGCAAAGCCGTCGAGAAACGCCCGAAGCGCTTCTACGGGGTTGACCTCGACGATGGTAACGTGGCTGCCCATGCCTTTCGCGCGCTGTGCGACGCCCTTGCCACAGTGGCCGTAGCCGACGACGACGAAGTTTGCTCCAGCAAGAAGCACGTTGGTGGCGCGTAGCACGCCGTCAATGGTGGACTGTCCAGTACCAAAAAAATTATCAAACAAATGCTTGGTTGGCGTGTCGTTGACTGCGACGACGGGGTACTGGAGCGCGCCTTCCTTGGCCATGGCACGCAGGCGGATGACGCCCGTCGTGGTCTCTTCTTGCCCGCCGATTATTTCTGCGAGGAGTTCTTTGCGCGTGGTGTGGATTGCGTTAATCAGGTCGGCGCCGTCGTCTAGAGTGATATGCGGTTTGAGGTCTAGGCACGCGTTGAGTGCCTTGTAGTAAGCGTCGTTGTCCATTCCTTTGATTGCATAGGTCAGTATACCCTGACTTGCTAGTGCTGCCGCGACGTCGTCCTGCGTCGAGAGGGGGTTGGACGCGCAAAGGCGCACGTCTGCGCCACCCACGACAAGCGTCTTCATTAGTACCGCGGTTTCTTTCGTAACGTGCAAACACGCGGAGATGCGTACGCCGGAAAGGGGTTTTTCCTTGCTAAAGCGCTCGCGGAGACGCATGAGAACCGGCATCTGTGACTCGGCGTACTCGATATTCTTCGTTCCCTGTTCGGCTAGAGCGGGGTCTTTAATCATTGAATCCATATTGATAGCACCCTATAGAATTGTTTTAAATGCAAAGGTTTATGGCGGTAAAACACTTAAAAAGGGTGTCGGAGCGAACGGGGAGAAGCTAGTGAAATTCTTAAACAAGCCTAGAAAAGTAGCGGTTGTGGGCAAGCACGCGCAGTCTTTCAAGCGGCTGCTCGCTGGGCGCGGTTATTCGTTTACGGAGAAGCCCGAGCTCGTGTTTTGTTTCGGGGGCGATGGAACGATACTCTTCTCGGAAACACGTTTTCCGGGCGTGCCGAAGGTTGCCATCAAGCACAGCGATTATTGCACGCGGTGCAACGTCGGCTCCCCGCCCCAGCCTTTAAGTCATGCTAAGATGTTTTATTGCGCGGAATGTGTGGATAAGGCGCTCGACGCGCTCGACGGCCGGGTAAAAATAAAGGAACACTTCAAGCTTGACGGCACCGCGTATACGAGCAGGGGCGTTTTTAGGGATACTGCTTTGAACGAGGTGCAGGTGCACAATAATTCGCCTTTGCACGCCGTGCGTGGAGACGTTTTCGTTGACGGCGAACGCGTTTTTAGGGATTTTGTTAGCGATGGGGCGATTGTCGCGACGCTGTTCGGTTCGACGGGCTACTTTTACTCGGTGTCACGCGAAACCTTTGAAGAAGGCATCGGAGTCGCGTTGAACAATTCGACGCGGCCGGAAGAACCGCTGGTGGTTGACGAGGATAGCACGATAAAAATTGTTTTGACGCGCAGGCACGGGCGCTTTGTTGTGGACAACCACGCGAAGACCGTGCAGCTAGATACGGGCGACAAGGTAATCGTGAAAAAGTCTAAGCAAGTGGCGCGGTTCGTGGAGTTCTAAGATTATTTTCCGGCGATGACGTTGAGTTTGGTCGGGTCTTTAGTTATTTTCTTGACGAGGTTGCTTGGGCCGACTATTGTCAGGCCTTGAGAGCCGCCGAGCGCCTTGATGAGCAGGGATTTGAGGTCTGGCGTTGGTTGCGACAGGGTGCTGACCTCGATTCCCGGAAAACCTTTCGAGATTAAGGGCATGGTCGCTTTGATTAAATCGCGCTCTTCGGCTACGGTGAAGCCGCTTTCTAGTACTAGTATCTTGCCTTTCTTGACCGAGTCTAGGACTATCTTGATTTTTTCTTCCGACGCCTTGCCTTCGAAGACGCGGGCGGCGACGAATTCAATGTTCAAGTTAGCCATTCTTTAAGCCCTCTTGGCGATTTCTTCGTAGATTTTAGGGAAGTTCTCTCCGGTTAGCGCGCTGATTGGCACGACGACGTGCTGGGGGAAGGCGTCTTTTATCTTATCGACGCGAGCTTTCTTGAGGTCGATTTTGTTAGCGATGAGTATGACCGGTATGCCGCGCGCCTCGAGGTTGCCTAGGATAGTGATATTGACTTGCGTGTAAGGGTCCTCGGTGGCGTCCATTACCACCAGCGCGGCGTCAACGTGCTCGAGCCACTTTATTGCTTCGATGATTCCTTTAGTCGCCTCGCGTGCGCGCGTCTGGGCTTTCTTCGCGTTCATACCGGTTTTTACAAAGTCTTTGTAATCAACTTTAGTGGCGATGCCCGGCATGTCGAGCAAGTTCATTGAGAAAGTTTTGCCGTTCGAGCTGATGACGATTTGTTCTTTCTTCACGACTTGGCGGGTCTCGTGGGGTACTTCGCTCACTGTGGACATTTCTTCGCCGGTCCACTCTTTAGCGATGCGGTTGGCTATCGTGCTCTTGCCCGCGCCGGGCTGTCCGTAGAGGCCCAACGAGAAGGACTTGCGGTGGCCGAAGAAGCCCTTAATCCACGAGAAGAACTTACGGAAAGGCATTGAAACGTTGCACCTGTTGCTTGAATCGCTGAGTACTAATCGTGCGGCGCGCTTTTAATTGTTTCCGCAAGCGCTTTGGCGCATCGCAACGGCAACAGTTTAAAGCGGGTGGCGGGCATAACCGGTTAATGCCGGCTGCGATGGAATGGAATAGCGCGCGCGTCAACCTGACTGCATCTGGGCAGCTGGCGCGGGAGAACGGCTTCGCATTGGACAGCGGCGTTTGGCGGCATCCCGACGGCCACGCGTTTTCTCCGGGCAATACGTTGAAAACTACTACTGCGCGGATTAACGGGGAGAGTTTGAGCGGAGTGCAAGCGTTGCGTGCGGTTGCCGCACTGACGGGAACGCGCCGCATTACGCTGGACCAAGGAACGGTTAAAGCGCTTCACGTACTGCACCCGCTTTCTACCGCGTCAGCAGAGCGTGCGCGTGCGACGCCGGAAGGCATTGAAATCAATACGACTAGTTTATCGCCGTACTCTCGCCGCGTGGGCTTGGCGTACGCGACTCACCGGCTCGAAAGCGCATTGCTTTACCAGCGTGGCGGAAAGTGGCGCTTGAAGGGCTCACTAAGCATTACAATTGTTTCGTCCGGACAAACCGACCACGTTTCAGAGGATTTTGAGTTAGAACACAATGGTTCGGAGTGGTTGCGGGGCGGCGCGTCGACTGAAGCCGCCGTGCTTGCTAATCGGCACGTCAAGTTATTGGGCAACGAGCTAGCTATAGCACAAATACCCGCAACCTTCAAGGGCAAGCGTTAGCCAGCGGGGAGCACGGGGGGCTTGCGAGTGTTCGTTATTACCACTGGCGTTGAAGTCGGAGTAGGCGTAACGCTTGGCACATGGGTTGCTGTGGCGCCGGAAGGAGTTGGCGTGACTATGTTTGTGGAGAACATGCTTCCAGCGTAGAATGCTGCGGCGAGCAGGATTATGACCGCCACGGCAGTCAGGTACGAATCATCCATTCATATTCCCCAATATCTATTCTACGGGCAGGCTCGGCACGGACGGGCTTGGCCGGTGGAGCGTACAGCTATTATCCGATTTCACTAGCAAGATAGTGCCGGAGTAATCGAGCCCCACAAGGTTCTTGGTCCATTTTTGTGTTGAAGCATCGAACGCGTACGCGCTGGACAGGTTGCATCCGGCGTCAACTGCGTAGACGTTCGTCATCCAGTTGCTTACGCGGACGAAGTTCCAGCCCTTGATTAGATTCAGGCTTGACGGAGCATCGTTCTTCTCTAGCGAGTAACCGCACGAGTTGTAGGTGTAGAGCCACGCGGCGTGCATTGAGTCTGCGGACTCTTGAGTTGACGGCGTTTCGGCGAGCTTAAGGTAGCTGCCGTCGGTTGTTAGTGCGTAGTAGCGCGCGTCTGTGTGCGAATATGCCCACGCGTCTGTTGCGTGGCACTCGGGCGAGAGCTTGAGTTGCACGGCGCCGTTTGCGTCGAATGGTACCAGGTTCCATCCCGGAAAGAGCGTACGGCCGTATTCTTCAGGCATTGGTGGAATGTCCTGCGAAACTACTCTAGTAGTGGTCGAACAGGATACTCCGGACACTATTGAGGAAAGGACGAGGTTTCCTAATTGCGTAGCGGGAACGTTCGCGGTGCACGAACCGCTGGTACCGTAGCAGTTGTAAGCTGACATCGTGCCGAACGAGGAACTCGACGAGTAGTTCACGTCCAACATATTGTTCTTTGCGGCTGCGGGCAGGTCCTGGTACGTTATCGTGACAGGAAAAGTCTGGCCCTCGAACACAGTCTGAGGCGCAGAAAGCTTGCAGTAAGCCGATAACGATTCGGGCGTGATGGATGGCGCGGGTTTGCAGGCACCGTTACTGCAGCCATACGAACAGTAATACGTTTCTGAAGCTAATTGACCGTTCTGACAGCTGTACTCGAACAACGCGTTTTGTAGCGTGCTCTCGGACGCGCCATAGCTTGAGCCCGGCTTGTCCCGCAAACATATGTCGGAGTAGTCGTCCCAGCCGGTAGGCTTCGAGGTTATTGTACGACCTTGTACGAGGTAGTTCCTTCCGCCGTCGGAGTCAGTACAGGAAGATACCAGCACGGGAGTTACAATGGCGCCGCTGGTTGAGTCAGCCATGACGATGGCGTAGGAAGAGCTGCTGCCGGCGAACACGTAGATTACATCAATGAACAGTCCGTTCTTCGTGTAATTAATGCTGGTTTGGTCCATCGAAAAGTAATCTATTCTATTGCCGTTGGCATCAGTTAACTCGAAGAAGGCCGTGGGCAAGGAGTTCGACGCTGAGACGGGTGATGCGACGCTAATGAGTTCGAGCGTTATATTGTCGTCGAACGTCCAAGGCACGCCGAATTCAAGTTTTTCGGTTTGCGCAGGCAGCTGGCACGCGCCGTTGCTGCAGCCGCCCGGGCAATAATAAGTTTCCGAGTCAAACTTTCCATCGTGGCAACGGTACTCGAAGAGAGCAACGTCCGAGGTATCGCCGTAGGTACTGTTGCCGTACATGTCATACCTGCAAATATCGTTGGTGTCAACCCAACCGTTGTCCTGTGAGTATATCGTGCGGCCGTGCACGTAATAGTTAAAACCGCCGTCAGAGTCATTGCAACTTGGCGACAGCGTAGGGGAAGGCGTCACAGAATCTATGGCGTTCTTGAATTGCGAATAGGGTTGTGCGCCGACTAGGTCTACATGCATATAGTTGGGGCCGGGGCCGATGACGAAGAACGTTGGTGTACCAGTAACGCGGGGATTGCTGATTAAATTGCCTTCAACCAAGTCTAGATTGTTGTTCACGGTCTCGTTGGCATAGTTGCTGTACTGCATGCAGTTGTCATATGAACCCGCGTCAACGCCCAAATCTAGGGCGATTTGACGTAGCACGGGCTTAATTTGCCCGCCGGAGAGCGAAGAAATGTCGGAATAACGCTTGAAGACCGTTTCGTAGTACTGCCAGAAGAGTCCGTTGGTTCCGTACGCGCCCCTCAAGCAAGCACCGGCTCTAGCCGCTTCGTAAGCGCCTGGGTGCATGCTGGTAAGCGGGTAGTTGATGAAGCCAAAGCGTGCCTTGCCAGTAACGATATAGTTAGCGTAGATTTGAGGGTAAGTTTCGGTTGCGAAGCGCGCGTCGTAAGGCGCTTGGAAGTCTTGGAATGCCAGTATAAGCACTGGCGCGGAAGCGTTGCCTATGCTGGGGTAACCGCCTAAAGTCGAGTACAAGAAACCCGAGTCCACCGCGTGGGCAGCAGGAGCTAATGTGGTTACTATCATGACCGCGAGCGCGGCCAACACGAGAAATTTTGCATTCATTCTAGTACAACACCTTTGATGTTTTCAATTTTGATTCGCGCGGCTTTTGCGCGCTGCTTAGATATAGCGTGCTTTGGACTCCTTTAAATGCGTTGGGCGGAACCGATTGATACCTTGCAGTTACAGCTAGGCCTCATCTTGTTTTCCGGTGAGAAACCACTTGGTTGGTCTCATTACCGCGCGGTTTTCGTGCTTGTCGACGCGGATTATGCGCTTTGTCTCAAGGCGTTTGACTACGCGGAAGAACGTGGCTTTAGGTATCATAAGCGCTTTTCTCACCGTACTTTCGCGGCTGGCGCCGTGCTCGAGCAAATATGAAACAACGCTTTTCTCGCGTTCGTCAAGCGTCGATATTACTGCAGACATCCGTGCGTCAACAGGGTGGCTGGCTTGTTTAACGGGCTCGTGTGGTGCAACAAACTGCTTTTCTTTGACGACTTGTGCAGGTTTGGCGCGATAGGCGAGGTAAGCTAGAATAATTAGTACCAGTACTGCCAGTATTGCGGTGTAAACATTGGAATTCAACCAAGACGCGGGTTGTTCTAGGGCGTACTCTAGTTGCAGATCCACGTTAGAGATTTGTCCGACGCGAAGGTTCACGGGCGTTGAGGTGGCGGCAGTGTCGTGCCGGGCGTAGACTACGCAATCACCCGAGGGCGCGTTTTTCATTAGGAAGCTCCCGTACTCGTCGGTTACAGAATAGACTGGCGTTTCTGAAATGTCTCCCGCACAACGCAGCTGTATCTGACTGCCTTGAACAAAGGAACCGTTGTTACTAACCGAACCGAAGAGCGTTGAAACTTGGGAAAGGAATATTGGAACGCGGGATTTTGCTGGAACGTCTAGGGTGAAGTCTTGGCGGTAGTAGTCGTATGCAGGCGTGGAACTGTTATCGGCAGAGCAATCGACAGAATAGCTTCCTGGTGAGAGCTCGAAAGATATTTCTCCAGCGGGGTTAGAGAAACCTTCATAGTAAGCGCCGGACAAAGCCGCGCTATCGAAATCGCATTGCACGAACAAGCGAGCAAGGAGAGTTCCACCAGACGACGCTAAGAGCTGTAATGTCATCGCAACAGGATTATCATCGGCCGGCAGGCTTGGCACACTGGGCGCCGCTGCCGCAAAACTGGATACTAAAACCAGTATAATCGGCATTATTTTTACGTATTGCATGATAGCTTATCTCATCCGGCCTTTTAAAGAGTGCGGAAAAGTTGGCTGTTTAGGATAAGTCTCGAACGATAAGAACATGCATCAAATAGCGGCAACCGTCGGCTCGAAAGCCTTTTTAACCGAGTGCGAGTAATGGTTGGGAAATGGGCGAGTATTCGTGTCCGGCGTGCGGTGCTTCCGCACTCGACGTCGATGCAGAGAACAGTGTTGTCTACTGCAAGAGCTGTGGCTTTGCCGCGCGAGTCGACCCGCAGACGGGCCAGAGCGAAGTAATCAGCCCGGGTGGTGGCAAAGGCGGTGCTGCTCCACAGAGCCAGTACGCTGGCGGTGGTGGCGCGTCCGCGGTTTATAGCAAGACTATTTTCGGTGTCGACCCGTCAACGTTCCTGCTCGGCGGCACACTAATATTCTTGATTCTAACGTACTTGCTTCAGCTGGACCTTTTCTTGTTCATCATACTCGAAGTCCTCTTATTCTTCTATTGGCTCAAAGGAAAGTAAAGCGCATTAGTATTCGCCGAGAGTTTTTTGTCCGTTAGGCTGCGCTTGCACTGGCTCGTCTTCGGTTGCAGCGCCGTTGAGTTGGAGCACGCCGTACTCGCCGTCGAAGCCCGGTTTTACGTTTATACTGCCTGTTCGGTTGAGCATCACGGCGTCGGCGATTTTTGGCAGCGTCTCTTTACGCAATTCTTCTTCACTGATGTCTAGGAGTACGCCGAGTTCGGTGCCGAACCTTGCAATGAGTTTGTCTCCTTCGCGCGAGACGGCTTTGGATTGCAGGCCGACGCCCATTGAAGCGGAAACGAGTTCGTGTAGTGGAAGGATTTTTTTGAACGGAATCGCGTTCTTGCGCGTGGCGCCGACGGGGCGGTCGGCGAGTTCTTCGACGCGGCTTTCAACGCCAATCGTAAGCGGCTTGCGGCATATTGGGCAGATTCCCTTGAGTTCGCGCGTCTTGGCAGGGCCGCACGAGTACTTGCAGCCGCGGTGGCCGTCGTAGTGGTACTTTCCGTAGCCCGGGTCGGTTTCAAGTGTGTAAACTAGTTTTGATGCATCGCCGGTGCGAATCGTTTCAAAAACTTCTTTGTAGGATGGTTGGGTGAGGTTGAACGCGTTGCATTCCCGGCCAAGGCGCCATGGGTGGTTGGAGTGCGAGTCGCTGTTGGATAGAAGGGTGTAACGGTCGAGCTTCGAGTAACGCCAGTTCATTGCCGGGTCAGAATTTCCGCACCATACCGGTATGCCATTACGACGCACGTATAGCACGTGGTTTGGGACTTCCAAGCAATATACTTGACCGGCGTAATCGACCCAAGATTCGCTTGCCGCTCCTTTTTTTATTGTTGAAGGCAGAACGGCGTGCAGGTTTTTTCGTATGAAATAAACTACCCAGGTATCGTGCGCTTGCAAGTAACGACTGCCGCGAGCGCATGGCAGGGACGTAATTGGCGTGCCTTTCTTTCGGCCCAGCTTGTAATAAGCAGAAATGCCGAGCTTGAGTGCTATTTCTTGTAAGTCATCCCTGAGGCGCATTGAAGAGGTCGTCGCGGAAAGGCCTTTACCACTGCGGCCATACTTGTGCCCGTCTCCTTTAATGTAGTAATCGAGAAAGATTTGCAATAGTTCCTTGGAAAGAGACTTCACGTCCACTGGCACGTGTTTCTCCGAGGCCTTGCCGAATTGTTTGAGATACGTGTAGAGCTGGCAGTCGCTTACGCGAAGAACAAGTATACCCCGATTTAGGTACTTGTAGACGTGATAGCCAAATTCTTGCAAGATTAGTTCAAACTCGCCCAGCAAAGTGGCATCCGAATTTGCGAGGTAAATATTGTAGCGGCCATTCTTTTCATTTGTAGTCCAACCTTCAGCTATCCAAAATCCGAAGAATTTAAGCCAAGGGATTATTGGAACATTCTTTGGTTGTTTGTACCGCGTGCCAGAGTAATGCCTGCTGCCGTGCCGCATCGTCAAGCCTGGAAGAACAAACGTATCAGGAGAAGACCCGGCCCAGATACCATCCTTCTTGAAGCGCTTTGACTTGCCGAAGAGATCCTCTGCCTTTTTTAGTGACAGCTTTGGCTTATTTCTGAAATCACAAGGCGCGTAAAGAAGCTTGTGGTTTGGAGTCACCAGCAAGTCTACCCGCTTGGTTTTTACGCGATACATCTTTCCAACGTAAGAGTAACTAAATAGATTCAACGGCTTCTGATACACTATCTTCTCAGTCTTGGAATCAAGCGTGCAGACCAAGTCCGATTTACCGACGTCTGCGACTCTTTTCCAGCCGTCACGGGTAAGCACTTCGGTTTCTGGGTCATAGCAAGACATGCCGGTCTCAAGCGCGTAAATGTGTTTGGATTGGTCTTCATAGCAATCTTCAACAACGTCGTAACCGCTCTTGCTGCCGAGCACTCCAAAGTACGGAGTCCAGGCGTGGGCGGGGTAGACCAGGATGTCCTTGCTTACGCCCATGCAGGCTTCGACGAGCTTGGCGCCGGTTGTCCGGGCGAACATGGGGCGGCCGTCGGCGGCCAGATTGCCCCATTTGCTGAATACTTCGTTTAATTGTTCGACGACTTCGAGGGAGGGGGCGTGGATGACGTGGTGGACGTTGCGTTGGCCTTGCGGTGTTGACCAGAAGGTTGCGACTTCGTTGGTGAGCGTGTAGAGAATTTGGGATTCAGGCATTGTTTTGAGCTTGTAGAACCCGTTGCCCTGCGATTCGAGCTTTTCTTTCAGTTCTTTGAACCAGGCCGGGTGGGAGAAGTCGCCCGTTCCAATCAAACCTAGCCCCTTGGTTCTTGCGCCCTCGTTGAGTCCTTCGAGAGTCATTTGTGGCGATACGGCGCGAGAGTACTTTGAGTGGAAGTGAAAATCTGCGTACATGGTCATTTCAACTTTTTTGGGTCTAAGGGCTTAAGATTGTTTCGGGTTGTTGGGCGCGGCAGGGTTTTAATACTCGGATTGAGTGACTTAATACGGGATGGAATCGCCGCAACAGGCAGGAGCGGGCATAGTGTCTAGTCCAAGCTTTGTTCCCGCCACGCCTCTTGTTCAACCGGTGACACCAACGCTTACCCCGATTAATGCAACGCCGTTCAAGTTGTCCGGTTCGTTGCGCGAGGAATTGGACTTGGTGCACTTGCCGCAGAGGTTGTCGCACGAGGCTACAATGCTTTCATTCAGCGGCTTGTTTTTGTTGAACGCACTGATTTTGCCGTGGGCTTTCGGCGCATCAAACTTTTTGATTGGCGTTTTTGCGTGGTTGGCTGTGAGCGTTGTCTTCGGATTCGTTTCCGGTTCAGTCGCGTCACGGTTGTACGGTGCGAAGCCTTTCGCTGCGGGGTTGGCAGGCTTGTATTCTTTACAGGCGGCGCTGGCAACGTTCTTGGTGACCGGCGCCGTGATTGCACTGGTGGCTTCGCAAACCGTTTTCTCGTCAGTGCCTGCGCTTTCTCTAGTTTTCTGGCTTTTCGTGTTTTCCGCTCCGCTTTTTGTCGGCTTGAAGGTCTTTGCTTGGTTTGAGTCGCACGCAGTGCCTTCAGTGGCGTTGACGCGCGTGGCTGGTGCTTGGCTTGCGGGTTTTGCGGCAGCGGCAATTCTTATTGCAGCTTTGGGGGGTGTGGCGTTTGGATGAGGACGTAATCCTTTCGGGCGTCGCAATCTTCGTTGCGCTGTGCGTTGTTCTTGCTGGCGGGTACTTGTCTTTCGAGGCGTCGTCCGCCGTAGTCAATACTAGTTTTGATTTCGGCGCGGTTGATAGCGAAGCGTACAACGCGCCCGCAATGGCTTCTTTCCGGGCGGCGGTGGAAGAGGTTTCAGGACTCAAGGCGTTGCAAGCTTCGGCGGCGGCATCGCGCTCGCTCGGCCCGTTGTCGAAAGCGGTTTCGGGTGTTATTGGTGACAATTATGCGTACCGGAAGCGACTGGTACTCTCGCTGGACGCGGGTTCGGAGCTTTTCAGTGCCAAGGAAAAAGCTTTACGCGAGGCGCGCATGGTTAGCGCGAACGCGGAGTACGGCGCAATGTTTCTTGACGGTACCAAGAGCTTGTCGGCGCGCGTTGCGGTGTTGTCTGACCGTGTTGCCATTGCTAGAGGCGGGCTTGGGGCTGGTGCAGAGGATTGCACGGCAAGGATGGCGTCCACGGGGATTTCTACGCCCAATACGCCCTTGCTTGAGTCGATTGCGCTGAGGCTCTCGCCGGCTGCTTGGCTAGAGAACTGCGCGCTCGAAGAGGGCTTGATTGAATCGGGCGCAACGTCGCTGCGGTTGGCCGGCGTAGAGGTCGACGGCGAGACGGCAGTACAAAAAGCAGTGCGACTTTCGGCGGCGCTCGTTGAAGAAGAAAATGAGTTCGAGGACTTAACGGACTACCAGCCCGCCGTTATTGTCGCGGTAAATCAAGTTAAGCGGTTGAACGCGAAGGGCGGCGAACTCGAGTACGAGAAAATCTTTCTGCCAAGCCATGCACGAATTGATTTCAGCAAGATATCCGTGCGGTCGGGCGCGGAGGTTTCTTTGAGCGTTTCGGCGAAGGACGCGCTCTCGCCGGAAGACGGCTATTACCTCGTTAGAGAAGGCGGTGCTACTGCATTCGTTTCGACGCGCAAGCTGTGCGAAGAGTCGTGCCGCTTTATCGTCACTATTTCAAACGCGCCGCCGGCTTGACGAAAAGCTTTTGATTGGCCTTTTGCCGAAAGCGTGATTACTATTTTGGTCGAGCTTTCGCAAGCAAACGCTACGGCGTTTGCGCGTGTCGTTGGCCAAAGCCAACTGACATCGAGAACCGCGAGCGGCGCAGAACCGTAGTTTGAGCCGGCGAGCGGTTCGAAGAAAAGGTCGGGTTAGTGGATGTAGGAGAGTTGGCCGGGTAGGACCGGCGTGGTGTTGGCTTTTGCTGCTTCGGTTTGTTGTCTCTCGAATTCGGCGACTGCTTTTGCGGTCTTTTTAGCGCGCTTGGACAAGTCGTCTGTGCCGATCTCGGTTTTCAAGTATTTGGCTAATACGCCGGTTAACGATATTGCGCCTTTGGCGTCGATGATTGGGCCCGGCGTTTCGACAAGGAGGCACGCGCCCTTAAAACCATAGAGTTTGGCGTAGGCGGGTAGGAGCCCGGCCATTCCGATTATGGGGATGACTCGGCCGGATGGTTTGGCTCCGGCTGCAACGAATTCTTGGACGAGTTTTTTGCTTGTAGATGCGATGAATACGCCGGGTGATTCGATGGAGTGGTTTACGGCGTAGCCTGCCATGGAGATTACTGGGCCGCCGCCGAGTGAAGAGAAGTAGGAGAGGAGTTGGGTGGAGACTTCGTATTGTCCTTCAACGGTCATTGGTTGTAGGTCGCCTTTAGTGATTACGATGTCGCGTTTGCCGATTTTGCCGTGGTAGAGTTGGATTGCGAAGACGCGGATGCGGCCGTTTTCTAGTGTGAGGATTTGGTTGGGAAAGTGGGGTGAGTAGAGGGTTCCGTAGTGTTTGGCTTTGGTTACTTTGATGAGGTTGTCTGCGGTGAGCTTGCTTACCAGGCCGACTCCGGGGAGGCCGGTGACAAAAATAGGGGTTTTGAGCTTGGGTTTGGTTTTGAGTTTGATTACCGATTCGGTGAAAGGCTTTTCTAGAGTCTTCATTTGGTTGCCTCCAGTTCGGGGTATTTTGCCTTGCGGCGGTATACGGCGAGTTTGTCGGGGACCGAGTATTTAGGTGGGTGCGGGGTAAGGGTTTTTTCGCTGCATTTGGGGCAGGCTGCGGTCAAAGTATAGGTACCGTCTTTCGGGCAGCGCTTAAGCATTGTCACTTCTTCCTCTCGATCGTGTACTCGCATTTCGCTTGTTTGAGTGTTGATTCTAAGTATTTTTGTATCCTGTCGATTTGTTTTTCGGCAGTCTTGTAGTCGCCGGATTCGAAGTCAAGGTAGTAGTTGGGCGCGCCGAGGTAGATTACTTGGGTTTGCGTTTCCTTGTCCGAGAACTTTGTCTCTATTTGTTGAAGCGTTTTGCGGAGTTCTTCGACTCCGTTCGAGTCGTAGAATGCGAGCATGAGTTCGGCGCGGATGGCGACGCGTTTGGGCGTGAATTCTTTGGTCACGAGTTCCGAGAGCGCGGTTGCGATGTCTTTCGGGAGCTTTGTTTTCAGGGTGCCTTCGTGCAGCGCTTCGAGGGCGGTTGCCGCGCTGCCGTTCTCCGCCAAAAGCGGTGCCATTATTGTTTCGCGGACTTGGATTGGTGTGAGGCCGGTTTTTGCGCTTACGACTTCAATGAGCTTGCGTGCCTTGCGTTCGGCCTTGTAGGCCTCCATCTTGCGTTTCTTGTCCGATTCACTCACTTGCTTTAAGGAGAGGTCTATTTGGTGCTTGGATTTGTCGAGGCCGCTGATTTTGACGACGAGCTTCTGGCCTTCGCGCAAGTGCTCGCGGATGTTGCGTATCCAGCCGCTTGAGACTTGCGAGATGTGCAGGAAGCCATCGTGGACGGGGTATTCATCAAGGTTGCAGAACGCGCCGTAAGGCATTATTTTTTTTACGGTTGCGAGTACGAACTCGTCTTGTTCTGGGTAGTCGTCCTTCTCGGCCATAATAGTATCAATAGTACTACTGCGGCTTAAGAGTTAATAAGATTCGCCTCGGCGCCGCTTAAAAGGGTTCTAGGCCGTGGCGTCGCGGGCCATTCCTTGTTCGATTAGGAGCTTGGCGTCTTCTGCGTCGAGTACGGCGGTTTGTTCGGGCTTGAACGGGCCGACTGTTTCCTTGACTCCGACGAATTCGGGTACTTCGGCGAGGATGCGTACTTCCAAACGGTTGCGCGCGGGCGGTTGCGGGGCGGGCTTGACTGCTTTCGAGGGGTTGACGCTTTGCTCGTATTCGGAGAGCAGGCGTATCACGCTGGTGTAGAGTTCTTTCTCTTCCTTTGCAAGGCCGGTACTTGATACTTCCCCGCCTTGAAAGTCGCGGATGGCTTTGAGGAGGATTTTTTGTTGCCGTCGGCGCATGAGGTCGGAGAGGAGCTTGCGCGTGCTCTCGAAAGTCATTGCCGAATCGAACGAGAACTTGTCGGAGAGCTGTTTTTGCTGGAGCGCGACGTAATCCGAGTAAGCGGTATAGAAGTCTTCGTCGAGGTTGACTAGCGCGGCATAGTTGCGTTCCTGCAGCTGGATCTTCCGCAGAGACTCGAAACCAACCTCAACCATCTTGCTAGCCCACCAGTAGGCTATAGGAAGCGTAAAGCACTTAAAGGCCTACGAGCACTGCGTACCCCTTTCTTAAGAGGAGCAGTCCCGCCGCGAGGGGTAGTTCCTTTGTTTTGCCGTCTTCGAGCTCGAAAGTTGTCCCGCCGAACTCTAATGCTAGAGTTTTGTTTGGCGTGACTTCGATTGCACCCCTGAACGCGACCGCGTCCTTGTCTGGCGCGAATGCGTCGAGGGACTGTAAAACTTTCGCCGTGAGGCACGAGTCGCCGTGAAGCGTGTTGGGTATGCGTATTAGACGGGATAAGTCGAACGTCACGGGCGCGTCGAGTTCGACGCGTGTCTTGCGGATTGCTTCGGTGGCTAGTGCGGTGAATGATTTTTCGAGGTTTTTCCAGCTCCAATCCCCCCGCTCGAGGCGGGAGGCGAGTTCGGCGTTGTTTTGGGCGGCGTGTTTGGCGGTGCGTGAGCCTGCACCCATAGCACGCCAGGCTTGCGTGTCCGCGGTCAAGGCGAATTGTTGGGCGTAGTTGAAGACTTTTTTTGACCAGCCGGATGATGCGGCCGACGGTCCGACGAGTGCGCCGGCTTGCTTGGTGACGAGTTTTTCTGGCGAAACTTCGAGTGCGCCGGCGTAGTCGCACAACTCTTTGCGCGCCGCGCTTGAAAGTTGTTGCACGGCGGGCGTGCGGATGTGAAAGTGGTAGCCCTTGCTGCCGGAGAAGTTTATGGCCACGTCACTCTTGCCGAAACCGTAGTCTTTGAGGAGGAATTCATCGTAGAAGCGAGCGGCGTCTTGACGTGCGCGTTCGAGGCAGTGCGGACAAAAGGCGGCGCCGTGCTTTTCAGGGTGTTCTTCAGCGTAGGTCTTGTCGAGGTCGAACACTAAATCGGCGCTAACAAAGCCCTTGTTCGGCATTGGTTTTGCTGCGGGGCGTTCGTAGCGGGCGGCGGAATAGGATGCGTAGAGTGGTGCGTCTTGGATCAGAAAATCTCGCAGGGCGTCGTTTGACGGGAAGGAGACGTGGCGAAAATCGATTTTGCCGTTTACGCCGGCGCCGTATTCGCGCGAGCGGGCTTCGGGCACGTTGATTGAGTCGCGGTGCTTGGCGTAGTACTCGGAAAACTTTTGCTGGAAGAAGGAAGTGTTCATGCTAGCTCACTTTTTACAGGCGTTTTTGCGGGCGGGGGTCTGCGCAAAGATATGGGACACTTTCCGGCGGAGCATTCCGGCAAATCGGCGAGGCCGTGCTCCCGTTGGTACTTGCAGGAAAAGTTTATGTTGCGTTTGTAGACCCAGTCGCGCGAGGCCAGCGCTTCCCGCGGGGTGAAGGGGCGTTGGCTTGGGGGGTTGGCGTCAACGAAGGACTGCATTACTGTTGTCGATTCGTCGAGTGAGAGGCCGTCGAGCTTGCAGGCGATTGCGAGGGACATGCTGGCGTAGTAACGGTGGCCTTCGGGCACGCCGGAAAGCATTTTTTGTATGCACGGCAGCGCAAGGTATTTCCCGGAATAGGTCTTGCGTTCGATTGGTGGGAACTTTTCGCGTAGTTCTTCGCGGAGCGAGACGGCTACCGCCGCGGCGTCGCGCGAGTATTCTTTTACGCGGGGCTCGGTGCGTGCTTTACGGTAGACCACGTTGCGGACGACGTCGAGGAGCTCGCCTTGGGAGAGAAGTATGTGTCCGTCGGTCACGCTGCGTTTGGAAAGGTTTTCAGCGTTTTGGGAGAGGTATTCGATGACCTGTACTTTGGCGGAGTAGTCCCCGGACTCGTTGAACTCTATTTTTGGGAAGAAGTCGCGGGCGACGTCGACGAGTTCCCCCGGGTTTTCTGTCAGCAGCTGTATTGCTTGGCGTGCTTCGCCTTTTGCAAAGGCACGCCAGTAGTACTCGCATCCTGCTGCGCAGAGGAGCATTCGAGCGATTGCGTAGGAGAGCACGTTTTGGGAGACGGTTTGCGGCGAACGGTGCGCAGAAACGTCGTTTTTTGGGATGCCGCGGGCGATTGAAGCGAGTACGCGGTTGCGGCCGCGTTCAAGGTCTTCCCGAATGGGTTCTGCGGCGTTTCGGGCGATGACGTTGCGCGCGGCTGAAAGGAA
>MNVH01000063.1 GCA_001871595.1 Candidatus Micrarchaeota archaeon CG1_02_55_22
CTCTCGTCATTCGGCAGCGGCGTTCTGACTTTTTGTTCGGCCGCGTTGCGCCAGTTGTAGGCAGATTTCTTGCTTGAGAGCGTGCCGCGGTCCGGCGTCACGGTTATGCTACGGTCCGATAGTTTGTCTGCCTTCTCGCCCGACGGGAACTTAACATATAAAATGCCGCCCTGCGACGGGTAGAGCGCTATCTCGCCGAGCTGCGCGCGCGTCTCGTCAATGCCGAGCTCGGTTTCCGGCAGGTTGCCGTTATTGCTCTCCACGCGAACTATCATCACTCCCGCCTCGGCAGCCTGCTTCTCGCGGTCGGCGCGCTCTTGCGCTGGCGAGACTACGGCCGAGCCGCGCACCCACAATGGAATCGTGAAAGAGCGTTTTCCCCAAACCGAGTCGCGGCCTACAACTACCTCGATGCGCCCGCGCATCTTGAGCTGCTCGTTGTTCGCGCCGGCGTTGACTGTAACGGAGAGCTTCTCGTCAGTGCACTTGACCGTGACTTGTTTCGAGTCCGTAGCAATGGCTTTCTCGGTCTTGTAAAGAGTGGTGTCCGAGTCGTCCACGAGGCTGCATTCTACTGGCGCGTTCAAGAACGCCCCGCGCTTCTGCCAATAAAAGTTGTAGCTCGCCGAGCCGCTCGCAGCGAGCTTGACGATTACAGCGTCGGGGGCATGGGCGGCGTACACGGGCAATACGCGTTTTTCTCGCGATTGCGTCAGGGCTAGTTCGCCCGCGTACGCGTCCAAATCGCGCAGCGAGTCGATGCGCAGGCGGCTGAAGGAGAGCGAGTTGCCCGCAGCCGAGGGCTGGCCGGTAACGCGGTCGCCCTTGAGGATGAGTGACGCGCCTTGGCTGAGCGAGGCGCCGGTAACGGGCGAGCCCTGCTCTTCCTTATCCCCAGCAACCTCGGGCGCGTCCTCGGCAGTGTTGGCTTGCGTCTGGTCGTCAACGTACTCGTTGCGCGTCTTCTTGGTGAAGAACAATTGTATTCCTGCGGGCGTGAAGTCGTCGAACACCACGGTTATCGGTATGGTGACGCGTGCGGGGCCGCCGAACCCGCCGAGTTGGACTTCGAGGTTTCCGCTTGCAAGTGGAGATTCGCTCGCGCTTGTTAAGTCGGTTCCCGACAGGTCCACGCTTATGGCAATGGAGCCAGTATCAGCGCACTTGACTTCCTTTGTGCCGCCGTCCGGCAAAACAAAAGACTTGTCGCTGCACAACAGCGCCGTAGCACGGCCCTGCCTGTCAACAACGTCGGTGTGGTATCCAAAAGAGCCTTTGAGCGTGAGCGGGTTGACTTTTACCACAATTTCCTTTGGTAATCCGTAAGCGTCGGCGTTCGCGTCAACGATACGCACGAGCTTTTCGTTGCTCGCGCGCTGTGAGGTGTAACCGTTCGCGCAGTAGAGTATTTGTTGCGACGAACGGTCGTCGTTCTGCGCTGAGAAGACGAGCACCGTGAGCGGAATCGTTTTCGACTTTGTCGAGCCCGATGCGGTTGTCTCGGTGACCTTGATGCGTGCAGTTGCCGTGAACGCGGATTGCGGTGCGTCGCCGTAGTACTGCGCGCTTATCGAGAGCTCGTTCTCGTCGCACGTCGGCGGCGAAATCTGTAGGTCTTGCCGTGGAGTTCCGCCCATCATTTGCGCCGAGCAGTAAAACAATGCACAGTTTTGTGGTGCGCCGCACACGCTTGGCGCCAAACAAGACGAGGGCGCGTTGATAAGGTTGCCGTAAGGCTGTCCCATCGTGGTGTACATGCTTGAAGCGCCCGAGCTGAACGGGTCGGTGCCGTACTGCATGTTGGATGGGAACGCGTAACCGTTTGACTGGCCGCCATAGACTGATTGTTGGGCGTAAGGTGTTGAACCGTATTGCGAGCCGTAACCGTTAGTGTTGCCGTAGGACGTCGGGTATTGTTGGCGTTGTTTCGAGTAGTCGTGGTCCGGGAATTGTGAAGCGCAGAGCTGGCAATCCCACGGCGCGTATAATACTTGCGGTACCTGGCACTCTATCGGATACGTGCTCGGATAGACTATTTGGGGCACTGAAGAGTACGCTTGGCCGGGGTAGCTGTTGTACGGGTCGAGCGCGCTACCGTACTGGGACGGCATGTCCCCACCGTATGCGTTGTTTCCACCGCCGATGAACCCTTCGAGTTCGCACGAGGGCGGGTTCTTGAATCGTATCTTGTAAGTGCGTGCGTTGGGTGTGGTGAAGCCGAATCCGCCCGTGCCACCGTACACGTCGGTAGCGCCTTGTTGGTAAGCGAGCACGACGAGGCTCGCGCTTGACGGTAGGGACGAGAGGCCGTAAGAAGCGCCGAATGCAGGCGCGCCGCTCACGCGTGCAGCGCTTACAATCACGCGAATCGTCTTGCCGGGCAAGGGCGGCGTGGTTTGCGGGATGACGCGGAAAGTGCCGCCTTGAACGAGGTTTCGGCTCAAGCCCGGAGGCACGGGGAAGCCCGCGTAATCAGCGTCAAGAGTAACAATGTTCCCGCTGCAAGTAACGGTGACGAAGTTGGTTATCGATTCATCGGGCTCGGCGTCGGGAACAAAGCCGGCAACTATATCGCTGCATTCTATGCTCTGCCCGCCAAGCGCTTTCGTGTGGTAGTACGCCACGGCGTGCGCATCGTCGTCCAAATACAACCTTATCTCGTTCGGTAAAGGCGCGTAGAGGTCTTCAACGCAGTGCGTTGGGCAGGAGCCCCCACAATCAATGCCAGTCTCGACACCGTTCTTCAAGTTGTCACTGCACGTTGCTGGTGCTGAACAGACCGCGCACGGACCACCGCAGTCAACGCCTTCTTCGTCCTGGTTCTGCCGTCCATCACTGCACGTTGCCGCGTTGAGTGGCAGGCCTTCCACTTGGCTTGCGCTCACAGTCAAGGGCCGAGTCAAGAAAGTCCCGTCAGCACAGAACACATAGAGCGAGCCGCCAGCGCGGTAGTTAGAGTAAAGGCCGGGGAATGCAGTGTAGCTCGCCGCGATTTGCGCCACCCCGTCGCGGGTGCACGCGGTGGGATCGACCGAGACGAAGTTGCTTATCTGCGTTGCCGGGTTCAAGCTATCCGTATAGCCCGAACGTACTTCGCAGCTAACGATTTGGCAAGAGTCGGGCGCGTTGATATCGTAAGCAATCTGTGCAAATGCCTCGTCGTTCAACTGCAATGCGACGTTGCCCGGTAGGGGCGGGTAATCGCTTGAAGTACAAGCGTTGCTGCAGGCGCCGCCGCAGTCAATTCCTTCTTCGTCACCATTGCGCAAGCCGTCGCCGCACGTTGCCGTAGAACAGTCAGCGCTGCACGACTCGCTGTTCTCGTAATCGGACTGGCACACGCCGTCGCCGCACGCTATCGGGTTGTCGTTGATTCCGTTCATGTTACGCGCAAGTACTCTTACCTGTACGCTCTGCGCTGCTTCGCCCGTCCGCGAAATGCGGAGCGTCGCGGTCTGTGCAAGGTTCTTGTAGAGGCCGGGCGGGGTTGGGAAGCGTGAATAATCTGCCAGCAAGTGCACTACCCCGCTGCGGCACGCAACAGTGTCAACGAAGACGAACTGGGCCGGGCTCATCGCGCTTGCGTCGAGCGACCGGATTTCGCACGCGGCAGTGCTTGCCGCGCTAATCGAGTAATAAGCTTCAGCCAAGCCCGTGTCGTCAAGCAAGAGCGTTACTGTTGAAGGAAGAGACTCGTAGCCGTTGTCGCTGCAGCTCGCGCAGTTGCCGCCGCAATCAACGCCGGTCTCGCCGTTGTCCGCATCGCGCAATCCGTTGACGCACAACTGTTCGCTAGAGCACTGGGTGCAGGCGCCGCCGCAATCAACCCCGAGTTCACCGGGGTCGCGCAACTCGTTAAAGCACTCGTTTATCGTACCGCAAGCACTGCAAGAAGCGCCGCCGCAATCAACACCCGCTTCGTCCGTATCTTGCACGCCGTTGGTGCAGTGGGGCAGCGGGCTCGCGGTAGTTGGCGTAGGCGTTGCAGTTGCAATCGGCGTGGGAGTCGGAGTCACCCTCACGCAACCGCGCTCGGCCAAGAGCGCGGGCGAGGGCGCGAGCGTGATTCCTATGATATAGTCGGGCGCCGGAAAATCGTTTATCGTGCGCGAGATGGCGAGGCGCGCGGTAAGGCCGTCGGGCGTGAAACACAACGCGTCATCGGACAAGTCCAAGTAGGCACTGACTCCAAAGTACTGCCCCTCGTTGCTGCATAGCACTGCTAGAGCGCCGTCGGGTGCTGGTCTTGCGCCAGTACCGCTCACCGTACAGCCAGTCATCAAGCCCGTAAAGGGCGAGGACTCTCCTGCTACAGGAGCTAGACGGCGGTAGGTTTGTGCAGTTGCCGACTCATCGAGCACGAGCGTCACCGCACCGTTCAACAATTGGTAGGGTGCGGGCGTGGGCGTTGGGGGAAGGAGAGAGTTGACTGTGATTGGGATGCTGACCAACTGCGTTACCGTTGGAGACGCGCGGGCATTCAGTAAGAGCAGGCACTCGCCCTCGAGTGGGTTGTTCAGAGTCACCGAGAGCGTTCTAGGCGCGTCGAGCACGGACAAAACAGGTTCTACCGAGAGCGCGGTGTCGAGGCCGTTACAGAACGTTTCAGCAGCAAGCGAGACGCTGGCGCCGAGGCCGGTCTGGGCCGTTACCTGCTTGCTCGTCGGTCCAGTGAACGTTCCAGTAAACGAGAGTGATTCGGGATCCACGGTGACGAAGTTTGTTGCATCAACGTCGATTCGAGGTTGTTCGTCGAACGTGCACGTGTCGAACGGCTGGAAGTCAGGGTGTTCGACGCGGACGCCTATAGTGCCTAGGTTGACTGGCCGCAAGCTGAAGGAGTAAGCGCCGCTCTGCCCTCTGCCGCGCGAGCCGTCGCCAGCAATCGAAATCTCTTCCTCGAGCGCCCCCGTTTCGGAACAGTCTGCAAGCGTGACTGTTGCGTCGGTGACCGGCTTGTTGAGCGCGTCGCGCAACGTTATGGTGACGCGGGATTGCACGTTGAGTTCGAGCGTGCTCGCGCTCGAGTCCACGCGGCTAAACGTGTTCTTGCCGTTCACCCTACCGACGAGCGTTACTCGGACGGGTTCAGCGTCGTAGTTGGCTGAAGAGATGCCGAAATCGATTGATGCCTTGGGGCCGGGTTTTGACGCAATCAAGTGCACCGTTCCGCGCGCTTTAACGTACGGCGCTCGTTCGAGCGGAATGGACTCGCCGGAAGCATCGCCTAGGGATGCGCGAGAGAGGAGCGCTCCGTAGTTGGCCTCGCCGTACTCGTACGTGGTATAGCCCGCGATATCATAGTAGGGCGAGCTCACCGAGAGGCTGTCCAACCCGCGGGCGTCAGCAATGGTGAAGTTAACATCGAGCGAGTCGCCGAGCTCGACGGGGAAACCGTTTCCGCGTTCGCGACCCTCGGAATCGACGAAGTAGAACCGGTAGCACGCGCCCGACTCGTCGCACTTGAGCGTCTTTGTCGAGATGGGTACAATGACGCGCGTCTCTGCAGCGACGCAGAAGTCTGCTTGCGTAATCGGCGTATTCTTGCCCAAGAGGAGCCCGTTCAAGGCGTCGTCTGCCGGAGCAGTCGAAGGAATGTCGTTTGCAACAGCGTAGCCCCGGTAAGATATTTCTAGATTGTCGCCTGCAGGTGCGTCGGGCTGAAGGAACACGTCGACAAAATATTCCTTGCTTCCGGAGAGGCCGTTGCCGTACGAGTATTCGACCCACTTTGCTGAAGGGTCGCCGAAGCCGCGTTGGAAGGACTCGTTTGCCGGAGTGCTGCAACCCGTTGTCGAAAGAGTGCGGCCGTAGGACACGTTGGGCGCGTCAGCGTAATTGAATCCAGCGATGGACGCGTAATCCGCTTGTGCATCACTCTCCCGTCCAACGCGCACGTACAACCCTGCAAGCGTGCTTTGTGGTGCGTCGAGGCGGAATTTGGCCTTGTAGAGCTGGGCGTTCTCGATTTCTAGCACGCGGTTCCCGAACTCATCGTAAATGCCTTCGAAGGATGCGCGCGCAGAGGAAAGCGAGTCGCGTGAATAAATTTCAAGGAAGACTTGCCGTGATTCAAGGGGGTTGAGGCGCATTGGTGCGGTTTCGTAGCCAAGGTAGCCGTCGGCTTCCACGCGAATCGTAAATTCTTCTCCTGATTCTATGACGAATGCGCACGAGCCGTTGAGCGCGGTATTGCACGAAGTTGTTTGGGTGGCGTTGAACGTTAGCGTGACGCGGGCGCTCGAAACATTGCCGTTAGATGCTTTA
The DNA here is from genome assembly GCA_001871595.1 of Candidatus Micrarchaeota archaeon CG1_02_55_22. Lineage (GTDB taxonomy): Archaea > Micrarchaeota > Micrarchaeia > Norongarragalinales > UBA97 > UBA97. Next base: position 6,268 of record MNVH01000063.1, read on the forward strand.
TCAATGATGCTAGTGGTGAGGAACGCGGGCGGGGCGCGTAGGGTAAGGTTGGCTTCGAAGTCGCCCTCGACAGCGTGCACTTCCTGTGCCTGCCGTACGCCCTTGGATGCGCGCACGTCGAGTGAGTAGTCGCGGCCGTCAACTCTCAGCGGCACGTTGATTATGATGCGTCCATCGATGCCAGTAGTTTGCGTTGGAATGCCGAGGAAGGCGCCGTTGCGCGGGCCGCGGACAAAGAAATCAACGGACGCGCCGGGCGCGGGCGCACCGGACTCGTCAACGAGGATTTCTGCTGTCGCATAGTTTCCTTCAGCCTCGCGGGCTAGTACTATAGTAATAGGCTTGTCTTGCTTGACGTTGGGCGCAAAGCCCGGCAAATAGCCTGCTTTCCATGCCGTGACGTAGAACGTTCCGCTCCCGAGCGGGGTTTCGTACTGACCCGACTCGTCGGTCAGCCCGCCTTCCTCGGTCTTGCGGTTGGTGTTCTGGTTAAAGACCGTGATTTCGGCTTCCGGCACGGCAACTCCGCGGTCGTCCTTAACCGTTATCTTGAACGCGTCTACAACAACAGTCGTCGCCGTGAGCACTGCGCGTACCGTGGAGGTGTCCTTGCTTACGGTATACGTACTAGTGCTGTCGTAGGCCTCGAAACCCGTTGCGGTGACATGTACGTAGAAGCGTTTGCCTACATCAAGGTCTTCGAACGTGGCAGTGCCTTGCGCAGCGTTTTGTTGTGCAATCGTCGAATCCGTCGAAGCGTCGTAGAGCGAGACGCGCGCGCCGTTGACGCTATTGCCTGCGGCATCTTCAACGGTTACTTCGACAATACCTTTCTCGACAACAGGCGAGTCTGGTTGTAGTATAATTGTTATTGGCGAGAATGCGGCCGCGGCAATCATGGATGCGCCCAGAGTCATCGTGCCTTGCTTGAAACCGTCTTTCGACGCGGTCAAGACTGCCGAAGTCGGCCTCGCATCGAAATCGAATTGCGCTGACCCGCCTGCACCCGTCCGCTTCGTCAAGATTTGGCCGTTCACGTCGAATTTGACGTCGGCGCTTGAAACCGGCATCGAGGACGCGTCGGTGACTTGCACTAGCACAAAGTATTGTTCCGCTGGTTCGGGAGAGCCCAGGCGTACCTCGATCGTGTTGCCCCCGCCTAGCGCTGCCTCGCCGGAAGAGAACCCGTTCGCAGTAGCAATCGCCTTGAGCGCGGTATTCGAGCTTACTCCAGAAAAAGTCGCGTAGCCGTTGGCGTCGGTGGTAGCTTGCTCAATCAAATTATCGGTTGAAATGTCGACGAGCTTGACCGTCGCCGAAGGCACGGGCAGGCCGCTCGCGTCATTAACGCTCACCGTTACAGTTCTAGTACCCGAAGGCTGTGATTGTAGGAGGAAGAAGATGCCGGTTGCGAGGAGAGCGAGGCCGAGGACAGCGATTACGGGGATGAGGACGCGTGGTTGTGGAAAGCCCTTGTCCTCAAAGTCGTCCATCAACGCGTTATACCAATCCTGAAAGTTCTCGAAAGCGCCCGCCATAATCAACCAATCCCTCGCCCCAAAACCCGCCTCGTGGATTCTAGAACTGAATTGTTTTGCCCACCGCCATTAAAAAGACTTCCTTAATGCCACTACGGCGAAAGGGGGACGGGAGCAATCGTGGGGATGCCCGGCCGGACCGGCGTGTTACTATCCGCGTACTCGGGATTAGAATGAATAGGGTTGATTCCCCAACAGAACTTGTTGTAACGCTGCCCGTCGGGTTGCGCCTCGCTATCAACCAACCTAGCGGGATCGTAATCCCTGAACTCGACGTCGTAACGCAAGGTTTGGATTCTAGCGTTGTCCCCCAAGCCCCGCGATGGGTCTGGCCCGGGAGTCTCGATATTCGTCGCCATTGAAACCACGAAGTTGTCCGCTGCGTTCTCATTATTCAACAACTGCGTAGGTAGGGTATTCGGGTTACTCACCCCGCTTGAGTCGGGGACGTTTCCCCTGCCACAAAAGTTCTTTGACTCGGCACCGAGGGTGAACGGCTGGCTAAACGCTATTGCCATGTTGTTGAAGACGTACTCTCCATTCTCATTAAGGTCGAATAACCGGCAGATACTTGTTGTGGTTGATGCAGGGTCGAAGAACGTGCTATAAAACGCGGTATGCGCCAAGGAGGATTCGCCTAAGAGCCCCGTGCCCGTAACAACTTGCGGGTTGCGGTACAGCTGCCGATTATCGTTTTGAATAGAGTCAAAGAGTTTCGCGCGGTCAGCGTTGTCACGCACCCGCGCCCAGCCCTCTATCACGCCCTCTCCCCCGTTTGCGTTGTTCAGCGTGCCGCCTTGTTGGACGCGCATGTTGACCTTCGGGTCCGCGTAGTCCGCCGCGTCGCTACCTACCCCGTAACCAATCATTCCGTAAGCGCGGAACGCGGCGTCGTAATACTTGAAGAACGGGTACTTGATGTGGACCTGGAAGTTCTCGTCGCTCAAAGCGCCCGAACGCACGGTGTTGCCCGCATTGTCCTCGGCCGAAACGCGGGGCAGGGACTTGAACAGCACGTCGCTGGCTAGAACGTTGACGTTGAGGAAGAACGTGCCGTCCTCGCAACCAGGGACGACGTGGTCCTCGCCATCACAACCGTTGTCCGTCATTCCAGGCATGCAGCACTTGCCCGCGTTCGCGTTGCCAGCCGCGTACTCGGAGATAAGGTCGCAGCACCGGTTCGGCGAGGCAAGGTTCTCGGCGAAATTCCTGCAATCAAACAAAATCTCCCCGATCAAGGCACGGCACATATCGCCCCCAGTACTCTGGCCCACCCCGCCAATACTGTTCTGACAAGATATAGCGGTTATGGCGGGCTGCGGGTTCAAAGCCAGCCCAGTTGCGGGGTCGAGTACATCGCAGTTCTTACTCGCGCCATTGTTTGTGCATTGACAGGCAGTTTCGCCGCGCGCGTTGTCTTGCTGGAATCCTTTACAATCCAGGCCATTGATGCTGAACATGGCACTATTTTTTACCGCGAACGTTCTGTCGCTCTGCGTGAACGTGCACGTGGGTTGGTACTGGAAATTATCAACAAGAGCGCTGTTGGGCACGGTAAACTTGACGCCTTGGTAGTTGTACGTCATGTGCGGTATGTTAGTACCCGGCCTGTAATCGGGGTTGGGTGCACCGCCAACAAGCGTTGGTGAGACGTAGCCCGCGTCCTCGTCGCCCGGTCCGAGCTCTTCGTTCGTGGACTTAATCCACGAAGTGACTCCGTAATTAGAGTTCGTCGGACAAATGCCTTCCGTAATAATCGCGCCCAACCGCGTGCACGCCCGATAACGCAGTTCAAAATAGTCGAGCTGGTTGTTGCCCTGCTCGTAGTAAAGCGGGCTTTTCAACGGACCTGAATCAGTGAATACTGGAGGGGGAGGAGTTACTCCGGGTGCCGAGGATCCAGCAAAATCGTCGTAATTGAAACTTGACGTGTAACTGCCTGCGCCGGGAAAGCCGCGCGGCGGCACTCCGTATACGTCCGGATTCGACAGCGCGGCGCCGTTGCTCAAGTCAAAGTTGCGCCAGCACTGGCTCGACAAGTACTTTTCTATCGAGCGCTGGACGTTGACTGCAAAGAGCGCGCCTAAATCCGAACGGTAGTTCTCTAGCGTGGAGACAATGTTGTTGTGGTACGTCTCTGACACGATTATAGCGACTTGTGATTTTTCCGTCTCTACCAAGTGGACGATGAACACCATTGCGAATAGAAAGATGATTGTGCCAAGCAACGGCGCGGAAATAAATCCCCGTTCCACGAAACAAAAACGCTCTCGCTATAATTAACCCTTTCGCGAGCCCAGATACCAAGCCGCGTAAACGCCTAACACGATTGCCACGATGGAAATGCGGAAAAGCACGTCGTGCGCCAAGACGAACGACGGCGAGCCGTACAACGAGAGAGTCAAAGCGATGCGTATCGGGTTGAAAATCAGTACTGCCACTACGCCGGCAATTATTCCCACTAAACGCTTTGGCAGCGAGCGGTCTCGCGACGCCGCCACAAGGCCTAGCAACACGGCTAACTCTATTGCGCCGCCGCACAAAGAGTTTATCTCGGCGTCAAACCACGCACCATCGTGCCAGCCCGTAATATGCGGGAATTCTTTCCACTCGAGCGATGTCTGCAAACCAAAACTGTGCGTTAGCGGTAGGGCGGTTGACGCGGCAAACCCCGGCAAACCACCCCAAGCCGAAAGCAACAAGTAAAACGCGGAAGAAAAAACGGTGAACAATACTAGAAAGAGCAACGCATCGTGCCAAGCTGGCTCGCGCTTCTGCTTGAAAACAATTCTTTCCACCGCGAGAGAGAGTTTCATTATTTTAGAAGTAACCCGCCTGACAATAAAAAGCGGTGTGAGCGGGCCCGAGGGGATTCGAACCCCCGACCTACTACTTTCTCCAGCTTGGATTAGGAGGCTTGCGAGAACCGCGACTCGATAGAATCACGCTTCTAGTCGCTCTATCCAGGCTGAGCTACGGACCCGTACAATATTTTCTCTTGCCGCAGCCTTTTATTTGGGTGCGTAAAACCTATTTCTTCTAGAAATAGTAGTATCTGACCCTTTCTGCGTATTCTTAATTCCCACGTGATGCAGATTCTGTTTGTTGTTGGCGATTTAGAGATTCTAGCATACGGTTCAAGCGTTTCAATCCTAAATTGTTTTAGTGCGTCACGTACTGCTAGGATAAGTTTTTTGCTTTTTGATGAAAAATCTATAAAGAGTTGTACTGCTTTTTCAGGATTTTTAGGCAGTGTGCCGTCTGCGTCAAAAAGTCCGCGTAGAAACCAGCGAAGCAGTTCTAGGTTTGTGCGAATGTTTTCTGGAATTTCGAGCTCATTTTTTTCTCCGCGTGGCATTGAAAGTATGTTGTGTAAGTACCAGTTTATTGCTTTACGGCTTATTTCTAAGTTGTAAGAGGGTTTTAGTGAGTGTAGGCTAAGCCTTGAGAACAGTCGGCCTGAAGAATTGAATAACCTAATAGCGCATTCATTTATTCTTTTCATCTGCGTTTCGTATTCATCAGAAAAGCCCAGTCTTTTCTTGTCTACACATAAATATCCGTCTCCGAAGAGGTATCCCGCGAAGTACGCTAGTTCTGGATTTAGCAGGGTTGGTAGAAAAACGGGTTTATTTCGTGCAGTAACGATTATTCTATTTGTTTTAGTATCGATTGTTTCTGGTTCTATTACCTTGAACAACTTAGTTAAGACATTAAGGTCTAGGTTAGAATTAACTTCTGGTAATTTTGGAAATGTCATCATATTATGAGGTTGAGTGGTGTGGCTTTCTTTTCGGTAGTGGTTTGCCGGAAGCACTATCAACCAGTTTTCTAGTTAATTATTCGTGAATTCATCCATACCAACAGTCTACGAATCGCTTCAAGCCGCTTACGGCCCGCAGGGCTGGTGGCCCATATCCGGAAAATATTTTCCGGGTGATTACTCGCGGCCGCGCGACGACGCGGAAGCGTTCGAGGTGTGTGTTGGCGCGCTCTTGGCGCAAAACACGGCGTGGAAGAACGCCGAGAAAGCCGTCGCTTCGTTGGCAAGCGTAAACGCGCTAAATCCGCAAAAAATAACGGTTCTAGAACAAGGAGTATTAGCGCAATTAATCCGTTCTTCGGGTTACTACAACCAAAAAGCGCTGCGCCTCAAGTTATTCTCGGATTTTGTTGTGTGTGAGGGCGGCCTAGAGAAACTATTTGCGCTGCCGTTGCCGGAATTGCGCGCAAAACTCCTCGCGTTGAACGGTGTTGGTGAGGAAACCGCAGACTCAATCATCCTTTACGCGGCCAAAAAGCCGTCATTCGTCGTTGACGCCTACACCAAGCGCATCGCCTTTCGTTTAGGCCTATTGCCGGAAGACGCGTCTTACGCACAAACGAAGGAATTATTCGAGGCCTCGTTACCAAGCGACTATGCGGCGTACAATGAGTGCCACGCCCTGCTTGTTGAGCACGCGAAAAGGCACTGCACAAAGAAAGCGCCGCGTTGCAGCGATTGCCCCCTGCAGAGGAATTGCAATTACACGAAAACCCGACTGGCCACAAAGCCTTAAAAGCCCTTTCCGGCAATATAGTCACGGGAGAGTGGTAAAATGAAGCAATTGTTTGTCCTGTCGTTACTCGCATTATTAATGCTGTCAGTCTCGGTTACCGCGTACTATTACCAGCCCGTGCATTCGTACAGCTACGACTTTCCTGAAAAGACGTCTTACGCGTGGAGCTATGCTTACAACGGCTACACCGTGACGCCGACCTACCGCCCCGTCAGCAATACTCGCCCCGCTTTCACGATAAACTACGACGTTCCCCGTCCAGCTTTCTACGCGCCCGAATACTACTCGCCCTCGCCAACGACTTACCGCGACACAACCTATTACTCGGGCGGCTACTACTCGTACTCGAATTACCAACGTCCCTCGACGCTGCCCTACCTTGGCAGCTACGGCGTAACCTCGCACGGCGTAACAACGTACTGGTTCGACCACTAAAAAACAACATTCTTAAAGCTCGCACGCATTACCAGACCGTTATATGTCATACAAGTCCCGTGCAACTAGCCCCGAACAAGCTCGCGTCAAATTCGGCAAGCTAGTAATAAAGAACGAGCACTTGTCGGATCCAGTCCGTCAAGCCGTGGCCGACTTCCTTAGAGCTAGACGAAACACGCGATTGCTTCTTGGCGAGGGCATGCTGCATGGACTTGCTGGCGCTTTTGTTTCAACCGTAGTTCTAGGTTCGCCGACGTCCGGCGTAGTTTTGGGAACGGTTAGTGCGGCCCACAAAGCATTATTGCGCGAACAAAGACTCTCCAAGCACGGCGTGGACTATTCTAAAATGCCCAATCTATACGAAATCGTCCTTCTTGCGCACAAGCACGGCTGGGTCCACGAAGCCCACCGTAAAAAGTACCTCCTTCCAACCGAAAGCCAAATGAAAGATTTCATCGTCGGAATCGACAACAAAGGCGGCTTGGTGCTTGCACGCCGCAACTTGCTCCGAAAAGCGGGCGCGTCTCCGAGTGCCGCCTGGCCCGCCGATTAGAACGTTTTTTTAGCCTGCCCCTTCAAAATTTGTTCGAGGCGAACCAAAGTGAAACTAAACGAACACATCTCACAACTCAAGGGCTATCCCACCGCCGACAAGTTTGAGTACGAAGTCGGCGTGATGAGCAACGAAAACAACTACGGCCCCTCGCCCCGCGTCTACGCCGCGATTCGCGCAATCAATGACGTTAATCGTTATCCGGACCCGCTTGCCGAAAAGTTGCGCGAGAAACTCGCAGAATACAACAACGTTCCAAGCGAGAACATCGTGTGCTTTTCCGGCGGCGACGAAGCCATCCGCACGATTCTCGGCCTCTTTCTCTCGCCAGGCAAGACCTTGCTCGGTCATGCGCCTACTTTCGCCATGTACCCAATAGGCGCACAGTACTACGGCGCCAAATACGAAGCCGTTTCGTTGGAAAAAGATTTTTCGTTCACACAAAAACAACTCGACGCAATACTAGAAAAATCTAGTGCCGCTTCCGCAATCGCGCTGTGCAACCCCAACAACCCAACTGGCAACGAAATACCGCTTGAACTATTGGAAAAACTCTTGAACGCAGTTGAAACGCCCGTCCTCGTCGACGAAGCCTACTTTGAATACCACAAGCAAACCGTTGCCAACCGCGCCGTCGAAGGCAAGGCAATCGTCGTACGCACCCTCAGCAAGGCGTTCGGTCTTGCGGGTTTGCGCTGCGGCTACGCAATCGCCCCCAAAGAAATCGCCGACGCGTTGTTGAAGGCAAAACTAGTCTTCAACGTGAACTCTGTAACCCAAGCCGCCGCACTCGCCGCGCTCTCGGACTTGCCGCACATGCACGACATCGTTGAAAAGACGGTTGCCGACCGAGAAAAACTCTTTACTGCCCTAAAAGAAAAAGGCTATTCAGCTTACTCTAGCACGGCTAATTTTGTGCTAGTGCAAGATGCTGGCGGCGAATTATACAAAAAACTTTTGGACAATAAGGTCTTGGCACGCCAAGTCAAACTGCCCGGCTTCCCGCCAGAACAGTACGTGCGCATTTCAATTGGCACCACGCAGGAGAACGAGCGCGTAATCTCGCTGCTCTAGCCGGGTTGCGCCTGTTTTCTTGCACCGGTCCGGGTAGGATTCGAACAACTCGTTGAACGCGCGCTGGCCGTCCGCCGGCAAACGCGAAAAAAGTCTCTTCCCCGTTCAAAACCTTATTATATGTGCATACACATTATTCTACGGGTGATGCGGATGGTGAACATGACTATTTCCGTGCCGGAAGACTTAAAGAGCCGGCTTGACTCGCGGCCGGAAATCAACTGGTCGGAGGTCGCGCGTCAGGCGTGGCGCGAGAAGGCGGATAGGCTTGATTTTCTTGACAAGCTCACCGTGAACAGCAAGGCGACTGACAAGGACATAGAGGAGCTTGCGAGGAAGGTGAAGCGCGGGATGGCGGCCAAGTACGACAAGAAGGCGTAGAACATGGAGCTCGTAGTAGACTCTAACGTAGCCGCCGCGGCAGTCATCCGCAGCGGGGTAACTCGCAACCTCGTCTTCAACAGCCGCTTGACGCTTTTCGCGCCCGGCCTCATCGAGCCGGAGATGCTTGAGCACCGCGCCGAGTTCGTGCAGAAATCCGGCCTCAGCGATGATGCTTTTGACGCCGCCGTCCGCCAAGTTTTTTCTAGGATAACGCTCCTGCGTCTGGAGGAATTCATGGAATTCGAGGCCACCGCAAGGAAAATATCCCCCGACTCGGACGATTGGCCATTCATCGCCGCGGCAATGTCGGAGGGATGCGCTTTGTGGAGCAATGATCGTCAGCTCAAGCAGCAAGCCGCGGTTCCCGTATTCTCAACAGAAGAGCTGCTCGTAAAACTCCGCGCCGCGGAGGACCTAGAATGAAATGTTCAAGCGCGAGCGCCGTGATTGCCGGGTTGAAGAAGCTTGGCAGCAAGCGCGACGCGCAAGGCATGGCTCGCTTTGGAATCAAGGGCGAGTTGTTGGGCGTAAGCATCTACAAACTGCGACCCCTCGCCAAAGAAATTGGTATTAACCACCAATTGGCCTTGGAGTTGTGGGAAACCGGCGTGCACGAAGCGCGCCTGCTCGCAGTCTTTATCGATACTCCCAAGGAAGTTACGGAAAAACAGTTAGAGTCGTGGGCGAGAGACTTCGACTCGTGGGATGTGTGCGACCAAGCAACCACGAGCTTGTTCGATAAAACCCCGCATGCTTACAAGAAAGTTCTGGCGTGGAGCAACCGCGAAGAGGAGTACGTCAAACGCGCCGCGTTCGCATTAATCGCCGGCCTCGCCGTGCACGACAAGCAAGCGCACGACGAAAAATTCCTCGCATTCTTACCAATAATCGAGCGCGAAGCTTGGGACGACCGCAACTTCGTTAAAAAAGCGGTCAACTGGGCGTTACGCAACATCGGCAAACGCAACAAGGCGTTAAAC
>MNVH01000044.1 GCA_001871595.1 Candidatus Micrarchaeota archaeon CG1_02_55_22
CCTCGTCCGGGATTGCCACGGTGTACTTGGCGAGCTGCAATGGCATGAACACCTCGACGGTGTCGCCCTGCGTGTTGTTTATCGTTATTATGGCGGGGCTGAACCCTTTGGGCGCGGTGGAGGGCACGGTGAAGTTTATTACCCAAGTCTCGAAGCCGAAGTCGCCCGACTTGTTCCAGTTGTCTTCAACCATGAAGAAGGACACGTTCGCGACGGCCACATCGTCGAGGGGCACGTCGGACACCTGGCCCTCCCAAGGCCTACCAACCTTTATAGAGAACGAAGTGCGGTTAGCAGTTGCGCCGGAAGCGTAGCCTGCACCGCTACCGCCGAACGAAGTGTTTGTCGAGACGTTGCTCTGAACGAGTATCGTAGCGTTGTACACGTCGCCGACAGAGACCGTCGGGAAGCCGAACATCATGTTGAACGCGTTGAAGGCGACGGCCTGTATGCCTGCCTCGCCCGTAGTCGACGTCGAACCATTCTCCACCCGGACGGTGAACATCAGGAATCCGGACGGCCACTTTGACAGCCCGAATGCGGACGTGTTCAAGGAAAGGTTGATTGCATTCTCGTCACCGTCCTCGTAAGCGAACGAGAGGTTGATTGGAATGATTGGCGTGATGAGGGTGCGGCCAGTAGACGGGTTGAACGTCTCCAGAGCCGATACTGAAGCATAACTACCCGAGCCAGCAACTGCCTCGCCGTCGGTGCGCCTGACGTTTGATACGGTTATGTTGAGCGAGTCGTTTATACCCATTTGGAAGTCGCCGCCCATGTTGCCGGTCTGCTGCGTTGTCTTATTGACCCTGATGCTTGGGAAGAAACTCAACTGCGAGCACCTGAAACCTGACGGCAGGGCATCGTTATTGCCCTTGTAAGTGACATTGAAGAGCGCGAAGTAACGGCCGCTGAACGAACAAGACGAGTTCGACGCGAAAGTCACGTTGAACTGTAGGTTGTTGCCCGTGCTGCCGCTGCCGGAGATATTCTGACTGACCGAAAGACACCCGCTAACGTCCTGGCCGGTGATTTCATCGCGGGCCTCCTGCACGCCGTTTATTATCACGCCTTGCGCGTTCTGGTTGGTCTTAAGGTCGCGCGCGAAGCCTGCGAAAGTCTCTGAGCCGCTGCACTTAGCCATGGGCTCTCCGCCCGGACCGCTCTCACCACCCTCGCCACCGCTACCGCCGAATCCTCCCGACGATTGGGGTGAGATGAATCCTTCTATGTACTTTACTAGAATGAACGCGTTACCTGAAACGTTTTGACCGGTAAGGTTGTCAGCGCTTACGTTGGCAACGAAGTCGGCGACGAACATGCCGGTCGTTGAGGCTGGCAACGCCAAAATGACTTGCGGCGACGAGCCCGTACTGGTCCACGATGATACTGAAAGCGTCTGACCGCCCGAAGTGGATTCAAGCGACCGCAGGTTCAGGACAAATATGTTGGTTATGTTGGTGCTGTTTATCACGGCGTTGCTCGATAGGTTGTAACCGCCGAGGGAGAACGTGACGTTGTCTCCGGGCGAGAAGACCTGCATGAAGTCCCCTCCACCGAACGAGGAGACGCTGCGAACTTTCAGGAAATAGCTCTGCGTAGTGAAGGTGCTTGAAGCGTTGAGACTGGTGCCGTTAACTGAGAAGTTGACCTGCGCAATATACGTGCCTGCGATAGAAGACGATGGGAATACCACACGGCATACGGGGGTACCGCTATTTGTCGAATTCTGCCAAGTAGCGTTGACGGTAGCATTAAAGACCGTCCCATTGAGATAGGTCAACGTGATGTTAGAGACATTAGAGCAGTTTATTGTGCCGTTGTTAAGGTTGTAATCCACTGCCCCGGTAATGAGCGATTTAGTCGATAAGTTGGTGGCAAGAAGGTTGAAAGCGACGTCGGAACCCGGCGTTATAGCCCTCTGTCCGCCCCACTCGTGGAAGAAATCACTGCCAGCAGTAATTGGAACAAGAGTGGCCGAATAAGCGCGAGAATTTATCGCCAAGAATGCAACGTCAGTCGCGCCAGCCGACGCCGCAACGATTTTCGTAGAGTACACGCCGTCAGCGCTACCGAGCGTGTAATTATAGGCGTAAAAGCCCGGCGATGCGGAAGAATTGTATTCAGAAAGGGTAAAATTGAGTTGCGTGGCGTTCGGCAGGGTGAGCGCCATCGATACCGTCGCACCGGTCACGGGGTTGCCGTTGCTGTCGCGCACCTTGGCCAGAAAACGCACTGGGCTTGACGGCGCGAAAACCGAGAGAACCTCGCCCGACGACGACTCCGTCGATGCGGCGAGCTTGAGCACCGATTTTATAGAGAAGAGCTCTACACCGACTCCGCGATCGATTATTAACGCGTACGAACCGCTCGCACCAGACGGAACGGTGACGTTGTACGATTTTACTCCGTTTTCGTCAGTGAGCGCCGACGTGTTTGTCACAGTCCAAGATTGGCGTTCACGGTTGGCGGAAAAGATTTCAAACAACGGGTTGTAACCCATAGCCGCAGAGCCATTGTAGTGAATCGCAGTCACGTTAACAACGAAGTTAGAACCGTTGTTAAACGGTGGCTTTACCGCACCGTAAGTGAAAGACACGTTGGAGAGGTTGGTGATATAGACTGTGAAGACGCGGGAGTGTACGCCAGTGCCCGAACCGTTGTCCGATATCGAGACGTTGTACGCGCCGAGGGTGGAGGGCGCGGTAATGTTAAACCAAAGCGTGCCGTTCGCGCCGGAGTTGTTTGAAGTCCATTGAGCGCCGTTGAGAGCAACCGACATATTTACCGCAGTCTCGCCGTCACCACGATCGGACTCGTTGAGGATGAAACCGCCGACCGTGATATTGCCTTGCCACTGAACCGACTGATTGATACGCACATCCATGATGGTAGCGCCAACAAGCGGCGCAACCAACAATAATGCGACAACAGCTACGGCAAAGCTCAGGCTAGAAAAACGATTATACACGACGATCCACCCTCCTGCATTCTGAACCGTTAAATAAAGCGGGCTATTTAAACCTTCCTGAAAGAAAGCGAAAAATATGATTGGCCGGCGAAATGCCGGCTAACAAAAGAACTAGCTTACGACGTCGAGTTTGCCGAACTTACCCAAGGTCAGTTGAACCTTGTCCTGCCACGTGTTCACATAACCGTTCTCGATCTTTATCTTGGCGCCTTCGGCGACCTTCTCGATGTTCTCGTTCCACAAAACAAGCGTTACCGTACCAGAATCATCGCGCAGGGTGACGTCGGCGACGCGCAGCGTGCGTCCGTACTTCTCAATGTTGCGGGGCTCGCTAACAGCTACTACTTCTGCTTCAAGGCTGACATTGCCCGTGCCTGCCGTAAGTTCACTTATCTTCAATAAAACCACCCTTCAATAGTAAGCGTAATTGTATAAGCGCGCAACGGTTTTATAACCGTTTTGCAGGCTGCCTACCGCACCGGCCAGCCCCCTTTCATCACCACGCGACCGTCTGCAACCATCAAACCGTGCGCCATGTCCTTCACCATGTCAAGATGCCCGGACGCCTTGTTCTTGCCGTGATAACTGCCAGTGTTGTTGCCTATCGCCAAATGTATTGTGCCGGCAATCTTCTCGTCAGTCAAAATATAGCCCGTCAGCTTGGCAGCACGGTTGCACCCAATGCCCAACTCGGCCAACACGCGCGTCGAAGGCGTGTTCTCGGCCAAATACTTCTCGAAATGCACCCCGTTGCGCTTTGCAGTCCACCGAGCAACGCGGCCTTTCTCGAAAAAGAGCCACAAACCGTCAACAAACCCGTGACCGTGCACGTGAATGCGGGGGAAAAAGATTTTGCCTTCAGCGCTGCCTTCCACGGGCGCACAAAACGCCTCTCCGGACGGAATATTCAGGCCCACATCGCCCGCGTCAAGCTCGGCTTGAGTCAGCAAGCCCAAATCTACGAGCATGGGCCGCCCCTTTATCGAGAAAGAAACGTCGGTGCCGTCCTCGTGCGTGATGCGCACCCTGTCGCCGCCATCGAGCGCTTTGCGGTAGTACTCTACGAGCTTGCGCGTGGAAGGAGAAAACGATTCCTTGAGCGAAGCGAACATCATTGCCTCAAAAACAGCTGGCTTGACCAAGTACGAGCGCGCCGTTTCGGGAAAAGGCCAGCCCAAAACCAGCCACCGCACCTTCCGGTCATCGAGAATCTCGTGGGCACGCATGCCATTTGCTTGGCCGGCGCCCAACTTTACGGCGGAAAGACCTCGCTTCCACTCAGGGTCCTCCTCGCACTCCAAATAAATCGTCACATCAATATTCTCCAACGTCGCCTTTACTGCAGACGGAAAGTCTTCCAACTTAGAGAGCGGCGAAGCTGCCACGAGCTCGCGATCGAAAGCACTCGAACGCGGCACCGCTGCAACGTTAGCGCCCTTGCGCGACGCGGCAAGAATAATTTGCTTGGCGAGCTGCCAATTGTCCGGATGGTAAACAAGGCGCACCATCTCACCCATCGTCGCCCGCACAACCCACTTGTTGCCGCGTTTAATCAAGAGTGGCCCGTTGTCCGGCTTGGACAGCAAGGCAAGCTTCTTCGCGTTGATGCCCTTTCCTTCAAGTTCCTTGTCGGAAAATTGCTTGCCATCGTTTTCTTCAACGAAACGCCGCAATCCCTTGAATCTCCGCTCGGACCTTGCGAGCCCGACCTCGTTCTTCTTCCGTCCGATAAGCATGGACTTGACGACTTGCTCGCCCAACCTCTTTAACTCGAATTCTTTAAGCGCCAAACAAACCACCCTTGCGTAGAATAAACTTAGCTGGAACTCTCACTGCAAACGCATTAAAGTAGATTCCGCCCATAACAATTACGTGGAACCCAACTACGCTTTGAGGCTGGCCAAGCTCCGCGCCGCCACCAAGAACGTTAACGCCGTGCTTTTGTTATCGCACCACGACGACGCGAACGCCTACTACTACACTGGCAACGACGTTGACCCCACAATACTGCTTGCAACGGCAAAAGACTCGCTCCTCGCCTCAATACAACCCGAGAACCACACGGCATTCGGACAAAGCATCCACTACCGCGACGCAAAAAAAGAACTCAAAAAACGCTTCAAAGCACTCAAAGGCAAACGCGTGGGCTACGACGATTCCTCTCCAAACGCGTTGCGCGCCCTAAAGTTCCTCGAAAAGCAGGGCGTCAAACCAGTAGCAATAGGCTCAAAAATTTCCGAGCCCCGCGTAATCAAAGAGGCGTGCGAGCTCGAACGCGTGCGGAAAGCGCAAGAGATTACGCTGCGCGCGCTCTATGAAACGGACACGCTCAGCGGCTCCACCGAGAATGCGATAGCGGGAAGGCTCGAAGACGCTGCTCGACGGCACGGCGGAGCGCTCAACGCCTTTCCACCAATGGTACTCTGCGCACAACGCAGCGCGCTCTACCACAACACTACTACCAACCGCCGAATCAGGCGCGGCGAGAACGTCTTAATTGACTGTGGCGCGACTTTTGAAAGGTATTGTGCAGATTACACGCGTACACACCACAACGGCAACCGGAGCGCAGCGTTCACCGACGCCTACAACGCGGTTGAAGAGAGCTTACACGCAGCAAAACGCAGGACCAGAGCAGGAACGCACGGCCGGACCGTCGGCGCCGAAGCGCTGCGAGTGATAAAGGAATACGGTTTTGAACAACAGAGCCACAAGGCCGTCGGCCTCGCCTTGGGCCACCACGTCGGCTTGGAAGTGCACGACGGACCACGGCTCGAAGAACGCGTGCTGCGCAAGGGAATGGTTATAACGATAGAGCCCGGAATCTATGTTCCTGGCAAGTACGGCATACGCATCGAGGACACAATAATAATCTAGGGGCACTAATCCGAAAACAATTTAAGCGTTGAAATATCCGAGAATAATCTTGTATGGATACCATTGCGTTCGAGGATTTCGCTAAAATCAAGCTCCGCGTCGCCAAAATCTTGGAGTGCGAACCCGTCGAGGGAAGCGACAAACTCTACAAACTAAGCATCAGAATCGGCGAGGAGACGCGCACGCTTGCCGCCGGCCTCGCCAAACACTACGCACCCGACGAATTGCTCGGCAAGAAGATAATCGTGGTCTACAACCTCGCTCCGCGCACGCTAAAAGGAATCGAATCTCAAGGCATGCTCCTTGCGGCCGAGGACGACGAAGGCCATTTGGGGCTGCTGTCAGTCGACAACGACGAAGTCAAGGACGGCGCACAAGTCGGCTAAAGCTAATACTTCAAACCAATCGACAAGCTCACGATTGACGAGCTAGAGCAAAGCTAGAACTAGTCTGTCCGGCCGCGCAAAAAGCAATGCGGCCGGAATGCAAGTTAAACTTATCCGAACAGTGACGCGAGTCCTGCGCTGGCTTCTGCTTCCTTTTCCGCCTCGCTCTTCTCGTCGACGGCTGCTTCAGCGGGCTTGGCTTCACCGGCAGGCGCTGCTGCGACTGCGGTTACGGCGGCCTGCTTGACGGCCTCTTCGATGTCCACGCCCTCGAGTGCAGCAACGAGCTGCTTTACCTTGAGGTCGTCGACGGCAGCGCCCGTTGCGGAAAGAACTTTCTTGACGTTCTCTTCACTCACGGGTTGCTTGGCGGAGTGAAGCAACAACGCACCATATACGTAATCCATTTGCATTCCAACTCCTTTCTTTAACACAATCTACTCTTTCTTCTCAGCCGGCGCTTCCGACGCGGGAGCAGGCGTTTCAGCCGGAGCCACTGCGGGCTCTGCAGGCGTTTCCGCTGGCTTTTCTTCGACTTTAGCCTCTGCCGGCTTGTCTACAATGCTGCGCAACGCGTTTGCGGCGCGCTCGGCCTTGGTGACTATGATAGGTGTGCTGACCGAGTTGAATATCTCGGCGTAAACTGCCAGATTAACCGCACGTTGGTGCGCTCCTACGAGCTCCTGCATGAACGCTTCGTTGTCGATGTTGAGGGTGTCTTTGAGATAAATGGTACCGGCCTCGAATACGGCGAGAACGTCGAGTCCGACGGTCATGGGTTCGACGCCGAGCTTTGAGAGCACGGATGCAACGTCGTGGGTAATCACGTCGCCCTTCTTTGCAATAGTCGAGTCCCGGTCAATGACAACCTTTGGGCCCTGAATCTTGGCGGATACGCCGGCGTTCTTCAGCTCCGTCAGTACTGGACCGGGTGCCAAATTCGTCTCTCCCTTGGGAACGACTAGATCAATGGGTGCAATTTGGCCGGGCTTGGCCTTGGTCTTGCTCTGCGCCCCTTTGAGCGTCTGGAACAATTGGAACGGGTTCTGGTTGGTGAACACGAGCGCGGTAGAGCCGACGAAGTGCTTTTCGAGTTCCTTGAGCTCTGGGCGGCCCTCGTCAATGGCGCGGCGAAGCAGCGACGAGCGGGCGACGTCTATCACGGCCTTGCCGCGCAGCTTCTTCTTTATCGCGTTGTATTGACGCGAGGGAAGGTTTTGAAGCGTTGCAACTGCCACGATTGGGTACGCCTTGAGGTCCTTCTTGACGCTTTCGACGACCTTTGATTTCTCGGAGCGGGTTATCGGCATGTTTAGTTCACTACTGCGAAAGACTTACCCATGGTAGTCTTGATGAATATTTTTGCTACACTCTTCTCGCCGGTCTTGCGGAACACGGCCTCGACTACTGCGAGCACGTTTTCAGTGATTTGCTCTGGCGCCAAGTTTTCACGGCCCACTATGCAATGCACTACCGGCAAGTTCTTTCCCTTTGTGCGCACCGAAATCGAGCGCTTCGCCGAATCAACGAGCGACTTTAGGTTCGAGTTTGGTAGTATGGGCTTTGGCATCTTGCCTTTCGGAGCCAGAACTGGGCCGAGGACTTTACCGACTTGAGCCATTAAAGGCGGAGTGGCGAGGAGCGAGTACTTCAAAAGCTCGGCTTGCTTGGCCTTGTCCGTAGCGTAAGAGGGCAAATCTGCCGAAGAAATAACGAGGTCAACCACGGCCTTGGCCTCCGTCGCAGCCTGGCCGTCCGCGAAGATGGCGACGGGCGACTCCTTGGGTGGAAAAGGCAGGATAATTGAAAGGTTGAGACGGTTCTCTGGCTTGCGAAAATCGAGACCCGCGAGGTTGATGGCCAAATCAACGCTCTGCGTGAACTTGCGCTTGCCCTTACCGTCAGCTATCGCTTGCTCTACGGCTTGGCTAACTGTAGTCTTTGTTAAAGGCATTTTAGATGCACGTCAATATGCTTGAACGTTTTTCCACCCTACTGCTGCAAAGCAGTGATAACGGGAAAAACAGGTAACAATACTAAGCGGGCAACTGTTTTAAAACAGTTACGGTTAATGGAAGACGATGACCCGACAACTCGGAGAAAGCAAATGGCGGGAGCGTTACTCCGAATTGAGCCACCAAAAGCGGCTTTTCGGCCCTGCGTATCTGGATGCCTACGCGCCGCTTGTAGCCGGCGCAATAGACTTCCATACCTTGATGAATCCCGAAAAGAGGGTGGTCCGCATTCTGGTCATCGGCGGCGGGAAAGGCCATTTCTCGAAGAGAATGCTGCCGGCAATCAAGAACAATCTTGCGGAGGCCGAAAACGGCGCGATAATCAAGGTTGTGGAAAGCGACGTTATGCCGGTGGTACGGCACGCGGCGAAACCGCGGGTGAGAGCGGACCTGTTTGACCTGCCCTTTGCGGAAAAGAGCTTCGACTTAATAATAGGAGAATCGGTTCTTCACGTCGGAAAGCCTGACGAACTCGAGTCCTTTGCCAGGCAAGCCGAAAGAATACTGACGCCCGGGGGCATGGTCCTGCATTTGCAGGATGCGGTGCCGGAAGGATGGAGCGACCGGAAACTAACCTTTGCCGACGAACTGCCCAAGGAAATGCAGCGAGAAGAAATGGCGGCAAGAGACGCGGCCCACAATAAGCTCGCCGACGCCATAGTCGAACACGCGCAAACCGCGGGCTTCTCCGCGATGAAACACCCGCAACTCGGCATAACCCCGCTCACCGACGGACGGCTCAGGTGGTTCGAACGGCTGCTCAAAAGAAATCCCCGTGCAAACACGGTTGGCTTCATGTTCGGCTCACAAGTCACTATGAACGACCCCGCCGTCAAACCCGGCTCGAAGCAGTTGGTGTTTACGGGATACGCGACGGTTGCGGTGAAAGGAGCGCGCGCCCAAGACGTCATAGACCACGCGTATAATCTCTTCGCAAGAAAACGCTAGCGCGAACTCACTATCTTGACCACGTCGCCCGCCTTTAGAGGCGTGTCTTTCGAGAGGCGCATCTTGGTACGGCCATCAAGCGCATACAGAAAACCTTTGGCGAGGTCGGTGTGGATTTTGGCAGCCAAATCTACCGCAGTGCCACCCTTCGGCAACAACAACGCGTGAGGCAGGACATTGCCCTTTGAATCGCACCACTTGTTCTCATCCTCGACCGGATAAACAACGATTA
>MNVH01000040.1 GCA_001871595.1 Candidatus Micrarchaeota archaeon CG1_02_55_22
AACGAATTCCTGCTCATCTTGGGCGGCCCCGAACAGATTCCGCAGCCGGTATTTGCCGAGGAAGCAGACTATCACGACAAAAGCAAGATAACCAGAGTCTACTCTGACTCGTGCTACGGGCAAGTAGGCTTAGATTGCGCGGCTTACGACAAGCGGCGTGCGCAAATCCATGTCGGCCGCATCCCGCTTTGGCTCGGCGCCAAAGACACGGCGTTTCTGACGCAGGTTCTTGAAAACAACCTCAAGCCAGAGTCGCGCGTCAAGCTCGTGGACGACATGCTCCTCGTCGGCGATGACTGCGGCGGAAAGTTCGACAAAGGACCACAAACTGTCACCAACAATGGCGTGACAACAAAAGTCGTGTACGTGCAACACGCTCCAATCACGTATATTTCTCAAGTAGGAAAATCAGTTACAGTTGATAAGAGCTACACTAAATACATCCTGCCAGAAAGTAAATGCCAGCTCAGGGACATGTTCGAACGAACCGCTAGATATTTTACCGGAGTAAGCTGCGAGAGCAACCCCGAATTGTGCGCCTACAATACCGAGTACTGTTTTGGAAAGACTTACCAGAGTCCACGGCGCACCGACCCCGAACCAGAAGTCGACCCAAACATACCAATCTACGGCATCCCGCCGGAAGACGTTCGTGGCACGAGGTTGCCGGAATACGACTGCACCCCGGAAGCCTATACTGCCAAGCTCAGCCAGCTGGACTTCCTCTACCTTGCACTACACGGCAGCCCCCCCGGGCTTTCCGGAGTATCACAAAAACACTGGTGGTCCACGTCACTGCTTTCAGAAAGCTACATAACACGAGCGGATTCAGCCCGCACAAACGCGGTGCGCGAGGAAGCAAAGGCGCTTACTGACGCAATTGACTTGCAAGGCGAGCCGATTATTAGCCTCAACGGATGCAACGTCGGCAACCTCATAAAGGAGAACTACGAGGTAACTGACATTGATAGGAGCATAACGCTCAAGATGCTGAACCTTGGCGCAGGAATTGTTCTCGCCTCAACCTACTACCAGAATAATAAGGGCTGCTCGGACATGGCTTTTGCGGCATTCGGCCTGACCGGCAACCGCCGCGTCGGCGCATCGCTCGACAACTCTAACAGAATCTGCGTGGGCGAGCACGCCTGCAGTATAAGCGGCGGCATTGGTTCTGACCCGCAGATAGTGAACATCTACGGCGACCCCACGCGCATCGTCCGCTTCAAGGACTTCTGGAACGACGACACGATAGACGTCAACAACGTACCATTACTTACAATACACCACCCGATTGCTACATTTAACGCTGAGAAAATAACAGATAAAACAACTAAAGCGCAAATTCGCGAATATCTGAAACCACTGGAGAAGATTTTCGAGTACCTCACCAGCCACGACTACCAATCAATGACGCTCGACGAGCTCGACGCGGTGAAGCGCGCGTGCGCAAAGGACGCAACCAAGTGCCGCGTCCCAAAGAAGTCGTTTGTTTTGTCTGTCGACGATGGTTACATCACTGCGTACACTCACTTGTTCCCGCTCCTCGAAGTATACGGAGTCAAGGCTAATTTGTTCGTGCCGGTAGGCAAGATAGTTGACCCCGAAGGCGCATCCACGCCGGAAGAAAAGGAGAAGCTTTTCGAGTTCGAGGCGTACTTGAATGACTTGGGCCGACGCGCGAGCGACACCAATGAGGAAAACGGCATGCAGTACGCCGCATTCGTCAATATACCGCAGTTCTACTCGGATGAGCCATCCTACCCCAAGCTCACCTGGGGACTCATCCGCGAAATGGAGGCAAGCGGACTGGTCAAGACGTACTCGCATTCTTACGCGCTCGACGCGGGCGAAAGCAACAATTACTACCCGTACGAGGCGCTCTTACAGGAAGACAAAGTCGAAGGAATGGCGCTAATAACTGCGGACATCAAGAAGGCTCGCACGCTGCTCGAGGCGCGTCTGGGTGGAAAGCGCGCATTCCTTGCGTGGCCGAACGGAATCTACAGCGAGGACGCGATAAAGGCGGCTGCAGCAGCAGGCGTGCCGCGCGAGAACCAGTACGGATTCACCGCGCACTCGCTTATCACGATCACTCCCGCGCGCTATACGAAGAACGAGCGAGTCGAGCTCTACCTCAAACTGCCAAGCCAGTCCTTGAGAAATGGAATCAGCGGCGTAGCTGGATGGAACTACGGGAAAACGTGGCTCGATACCGTCATCATCCCGTGGGTGGAACGCGATGCGGCCAAGCCGGATATGGACGACCCGGCTCAACGCTTGACGCTTACAACTTGAAGGGAACTGCAAAGATGGACAACAGAAAAATCATAGGGCTCCTCGCCATCGTCGTAGCGGCGGTGCTGGTCGGCAAGTCACTGCTTGACGCGTCCGGCGCGGCGCCGATTACGATGCAGCCCGGAGCCACGCCGGTAGTAGGCGCCGCGTGCGCCGACGGCGAAAAAGGCAGTTACGGCTGCAGCGGCACAATACTACAGTGGTCGGAGTGCTATTCCGAAAAGTTCGAACCCAAGACGTTCGACTGCCAACAACTATCCTTCGGCGACTACTCGGGCAATTGCGATGCGGAAAAGAATTCTTGCGGTTACGACTATATACCGCAAAGCACTCCTGCTCCGACACCCGTAGTGGTGACTGACCAACAATTCTACGAGGCCGAGGAAGCGTGCGGTGATGGGTATTGCAGCGTGAGCGAGGGCTGCGGCACGTGCCAAGCCGATTGTGGTTGCACGCCGGGAGAGTACTGTGACGCTGCGAGCGACGTTTGCGTCCCGCAGGACGCGTGCGGCGACGGAATCTGCAGCCAGGACGAGAATCTTGCAAGAACGTGCTGTAGTGACTGCGGATGCGGCGCGAGCGAGTTCTGCCAGAACACTGAGCAAGCCTGCTATCCCGCTTCAGGGCTATCTAACGACGCGGCGGTAACTGCAGTGCGAGCGAACTACCCGGAAAGCACGTGGAGCATTCGCGAGGTAGCCGACGTACGTTTCAACGGGGAAAGCGCAAAAGCAGTAGTCGTTGAAGACAAATTCACCGGCGAAATTGATTCCGTAATCCTTGATGCAAAAGGCAACACGATTGAAACGCTCATACTCGGCGCGCCCAATTAGGCATACCGTCATCTAAACCTTTAAAACAGTCTGCACGCTAATTTTTGCGGGTTAGCCGGAGACTCGGGCACCGCCGTTGCGGTGCCGGATTACACGGCGAGAAAGGGTGGAAACGTATCTTGGCAATTGATGATTCTTGGGAAAACTTTCTTGATTGGAGTGACGAACACGGCCTGCCGTTCAAGGGTTTTGCCGACAAGCTTGAGGAAATCGGCGTGCCCGCCCTGCCCGCTTTCGCCGTGCTCGTAATATTCCTCATCCTTCTCGGAGTCGTCTTCCTTTCACCCCTCTTAGCCACCACGCCAGCCGGCGACATTACCGTAACCGTCCTGTCACTAGACAAAGGCTTGCCAGTCCCCGGTGTTACCGTGCACCTTTCCTCTGCTCAAGACCCGGCAGCGTTCGGCCTGCAGACCGCTACCACGGATGCTAGCGGAATCGCTTTCTTCACCGGCATTCCTGCCGGACAAGTGCAAGTGACCGCATCCAGCGAAGGCTATACCACTGAAGACGAGTTCACCGAAATCATTTCCGGCGTGGTGCAGGAAGTAACGCTCAACCCCGCGCTTGCAACGCGCGACCGGGTCACGCTCACGCTGGATATAGCGGGCCCTACTGACGGTTCCACGGTGACAACTATACTCATGGACTCGCTCTACAACGCGCTCGAGACCCAGCAAGGCGTCAAGCCCTCGTTCCGCGTCACGCCAGACGAGTCTTTCAAGATATCGATAAAGGCAGCCGGATTCGTCGACAAAACAGTTAGTGACGTGGCCACGGAGAAGGCCGACGTCTTCCGCGCGATAGTCTTAACCCCAATACAAACCGCAAAGCAGGGCACGCTGCACGCAATAGTCGTCTCAATGGCCGACGGCGTTGAAAAGCCGGTTGCCAACGCTTCAGTGGACGTGATAGACGCGGTAACAAAGGCAGTAGTTGCACACGGCCTTGCCAGCGGAGCGGACGGCTCGATAGATCCGCAAAAGCTTGACGAAGGAACGCGCGTCCAGCTGCGCGCGACAAAGCTCGGCTTCATCGCCGCATTAAGCGTCGTTTATACTATTACAGAAGACACTACTGCGCGCGTCGAGATGCGTGACGCCGGCCCCACCCTAGCGCTAACAATCCGCACTGAATCCACTGAGGGCAGTCCGCTCAACGCGGTGTCAGTGCGCTTGTACTCGAAGAAGAACGGCGAGTGGACTACGGTAGAGGAAAAGAAATCGGTTGACGGCTACGCCGAATTCACCGTGCCCAAAGACGAGGCTTACGGCGTCTCTGCATATTTGCAGGGCCGCATCCCCGTATTCTATCCATCGGTAAAGCCTCCCTCGCTCACCATCCGCCTGCAAAAATCAACGGAAACCAGCACGGCGACGCTGAAAGTGCACTCAACGAATTACGACGGCTCGGACGCTGCCGGAGCGCGCATCGCGCTCGCGGCGCAGGATGGTACACCGCTCGGCCTAATAGAGAAAGTAACCGGAATAGACGGAATACAAGAATTTACCGACGTGCCGCTAACAGCGCTGCGCGTTACCGCGTCAGCTGCAGGCAGGACGGGCGCGTCAGAATTCATTCCAGCTGCAGGCAACGGCACGGTTGCAGTAATGCTTGAAAGGGGCGCGGGCACGATAACGGTGCGCGTAACCGATCACTTCTCGCTCAAACCAGTTGAAGGCGCGGCTTTCACCGTTTCCTCGGCCAACTCATCGTCGTGCACCACTAATGCCGAGGGTGCGTGCAGTGTGACTATGCCGGAACAGCTCGGCGCCACGGCGTCGATAACTGCCCAAGGATACGAGACATATTACACGACTTCATTCTCCATAGGCGCTGGGGCTGCAACCGAAGTCGAGGCCGAGCTCATCCCGCAAAGCATTGCTTCGAACGCCAAGCCCGAGTTCGCCGGGTTCTACAACGTGCGCGGCCGCAAGGTCAGCACGCTCGACCCACATAGCGAGTACCGCGCGCGCTTCATCGTGCGCTCGCCAAACATCGGCTACGCCAACGCCTCGTTCTTCGTATTCATCGGCGAGGCAAACGAGGCGCTTGAAGGCCTCGACGCCGCGATTACCGGTTATTCGGGGGAGGCAAGCCAGACCTATTGGTCTAACTCGCTCGACGCCGTGCCTGCTGGCACTACTGCGGACGCGCTTGGCAACAACGGAGACCTAGAAGCGGCCAAGTGGGTGGACTTCGAGTTCGACCCGTTCACTGGCTCGAAGGCACTCGACATTATACTGACCACTAAGGAAAAAACG
The DNA here is from genome assembly GCA_001871595.1 of Candidatus Micrarchaeota archaeon CG1_02_55_22. Classification (GTDB taxonomy): domain Archaea; phylum Micrarchaeota; class Micrarchaeia; order Norongarragalinales; family UBA97; genus UBA97. The sequence goes on from MNVH01000040.1 coordinate 5,393, forward strand.
CAGGGCGTGGTCGAGGTGCATTACCGCACCGAATACCGCGGTACGGAAACGGTGCGCAGCCCGCAGGACGACGCAGTCAATTCAACACTCGCCAGCGCGAAGACGTACGCTGAAAGAGCGGTGATAGACTTCGAGGGAACGTGCACCGCGGGCGTCTGTTTGAAGTACTACTTTGAACAGGATGGAATAAAGTACTCGCCCGAATCGTTCGCTGCAGAAGTCGGCAAAGATTTTTCACTAGTAGTCGGCGTGGTACCGTCGAAAGAGCCGGCTACCGCGACGCTTGAGTCGGGTTCACAAGAGATAGGTGTGCTCCGCGCCGAGAGCGGCGGCGAAACCGTGCAATCAACCCAGCAACCGCCCGCGATAACGGCTGCTTCAATCAAAATCAGCGAGGATTCCGGCGAGGCAACGTTTACGCTCAGGGGCCAGCGCGTGAGCAAGGACACGCAACTGCGCCTGGCCATAGCCCGCAGCGGCAGTGCCGTAGCAGACAAGGCCTTCTCAATAAGAGTCAACAGCAAGGGCTCACCGTCACTCAAGATTACTTATACGCCAAGGAGCTTGACCGCACTCGAACCGACTAAACTAGAATTTACGGTGAAAGATGCTCTGGGTTTGGCAGTCAACGACGCCCGCGTCACGGTTGGAGGGACAAAGAATGACGCTCTCGGCCGCACAATTGAGGCGGTTGGCGTGAGCGAGGGCAAATACGAAGCAGAGGGCGTTGTCGCTGGCGGAGTAGGCAACGTTGGCTATTCCGTTGAAGCCGAAGGATTTTCTAAAGCAACCGGACGCATACCGGTCTACTCCCAAAAGCTCGTCGACCTGCGCGAGGCAAGCATCGAACTCAACGTTGTCGGACGAGACGCGGTGGAGGCGCCGTTCAACGTCAACAACCTGCTCTCGAACGAAATCACGTTGAGCGTAACGGTGGTAAAGTCAAGCATTGCAAAGTACACCGACATCGCGGCAACGCCGTCAGTGGCCCGCATCGGCGCCAACAGCGTGTTCAACGGCGTGCTCTCGGCACAAGTATCCCAAGCAATACTCGGCATTGCAGAGAGCTCGCGCGTACTAGACGAAACCGTTTCCGGCACGCTGCGCATCACCGCCGCAGTGGGCACCTCGCGCCAGACGCTCGAACTCCCGTTCCGCGTCACCACGCGGCTAACGCAAAACGACATCGCCTCGGTATGGCAGGCAGACGCCGGCCAAGTATCGATAGAACTCTCGCCGCCCGACGTGCGCGACAAGACCGTGCGAGTCCGCATCACAAACAACGCGGCGCAACCACTACTATTCAACCAACAGCTAGGTATGACGAGCGTGCAAGTGTCACCCGCTTCGTTAAGCATCTTGCCCGGAGACTCGGACTACTTCGACGTGCGCGCAATCGCGAGTACGAAATACACTTCAACGGGCTGCGTATTCGAGGAAGAGAAACGCGTCGGCACGCTGCGGATACTTGCCAGCGCGAACGGGTTGAAGAGCTCGCGCGAAATACCGGTTACCATAACTACACACGCGAGCGGCACCTGCCAGCCAAACGACCCCCGCCAAATCACTTTACCCGTCGACCTCGCCTTCGAGATACCGTCGAACGCTCTAGCACGCGCGAACAACGATGGCACGACAACAGTGCAACTGGCGGACGGAACAAGGTTCACGGTTACGGGTGAAACAACCAACGGTATCGCGTTCGCTCCGGCGGACACGGCATTCACGCTAGAACAACGATTCATCTCTGGTCCGGGACCCGGCGAGTTCACCGTCACCCTGCCAGTCAGTGCGCGCCTATCCCTGCCCGACGAAGTGCCGCGCATCAGCCGCGACGGTAAGACAATCCTAGTATTCGGTACAAGCTTGCTCACCCTGCCAAGCACGGCGAGCCTCTCGAACACGGACGGCGTACGCTTGCCCGCGGGCAGCACGATTGAAATAAAACCCAAACCAAACCCCGACCTCTCGGCGTACGCCCGGGTCAAGCTGCCCGCAGGACTCAAGCTCAACCTGCCAGCCAACACGATTCGCATTGCCAACCCTGACGCAAGCGTTACCGCCAGCCTGCCCACAGGATTGTATGTCGGCCTCCCGCCGCAAGCCGTACTCGGCGAAGCCGCTGGGGATGCAAGCTTTGAAGCAACGCTCCGACAAGGCGACACCATCCTACTACCGCCAGCGTACTACTCGCGCCTCTCGGGCACGGGCTTTACGCTGCAATTGCCTTTCGCTTACGCCCTAGAGCTCCCCTCCGATGCGGGCACGGCGGTGCGCGACGGATTGACCGTAGCATTCCTGCACGACTATGATGTTTATTTGCCGCAAGGCGCAAGCTTCACCCCGAGCGAGAACGGCAAATCCGCATTGCTCAACGCAGGCAACAGAATCGAGTTCCGCGACTTCTCGCGCAACGCGTTGAGTGAAAGCAACTCGTTCGCATCCCTGCCAGCAGCCCTGACGTTGACGCTGCCAACTGGAACGAGGCAGGAAACTACTACGAGCGGCATTGTGCTCGCGCTCTCGAACAACGACCTCGTTGGCCTGCCTCCGGGCGCCACTACAACAGCGGCGCTCCTCGACGGCTCGTTCACCGCAACCATCCCGGCAGGCGCACAATCATCCCTGCCACCGGCGTGGGTAACAAACTCGCCCAACGGCGAAATCCGCGTCTCAATACCACTCATCCACTACTACTCGGTGCCAGCAGGCACGCAATCACTGCAATCCTCTTCAACCACAACAATACTGCTTCCGGAATACGACTTCACGCTCTCCACAAAGACCGCGCTTTCAGAGGACGGCGAAGGCCTCTCAACCAAACCCTTGGCAGGCGGGCGAGAGACATTCGTGCCCGTCCCAGACGTTTCGCTCGACAACGAGGCACGCGTCACCCTGCCGTTCAAACTCTCGCTCAACCTACCAATCGGCAGCCGCGTCAAGACAACTCTAGATGCAACTGGAATAATCTTCCCAACCGGCGAGATAGCTGGCGCAGCCAACGCGCAACTATCCGAAGACGGACGGCAACTCACGGTGCCAGCAGGCGCTGCGCTCTACCTTGCGCCCAACCGCGTCACGGCAACCGAATCCGAACTCCGCGTGGCGCTACCGCTAGGGGGAGTGGTGCACTTCACCTCGAGCCAGCTCTTTAAAGAGGACGGCAACCTCGTCATCGTAGGGGATAACTACAAGGCACTCCTGCCACCGAACACGATTGCTGAAACAATGGAGGGCGAAGAGCAAAGCGCAACCATACCAATAAGCGGAACGATAGCAATCCAGGCAACCGAGTTCAACGCAATCGGCCGCAACCAACAACTGCCCGTAGGCATCTCAATAGCATTCGGCGCCAACGCTATAGTAAGACAAAAGTCTGACGGCTCAATCTACGCCGAAGCATTCAACAACAAGTTGCTCTTCGGCTCGGGCAGCACGCTCGAAGCGAGCACGGTTTATGCCCCCGCAAATACGGTAATAACCTTCCCCTACAACGCGGTGACAAGCATTCCCACGCCGGGATACACCGCGGCAAACCGGCCGAGCTACCGCCTGCAACTCCCGCTCGCATTCGGGCTCCACGCGCCGCTTTACGGCGAGGCAGGCAACACGAACATTAAGAACAACGCGGACGGAACCAAGACAATCGTGCTGCAGGACACGACGATAATACTACCGCGCAACGCGCAGGCAACAACCGAAGCCGACGCGATAACCGCGTCCGTACCAGCAAACTCGCCCGTCGCATTCTACTACACGCCAGTAATCACGCCCCCGGCGAGCGCCGGAGGTGACGTCATTCCTACACAAAACGAGCCAACAGGGCCGAACGGCGAAGTACTACCGCCCGTGGTAGATGAACCCGCGGTCGAGGACAACCTTGCAAAAGAAGCGGCGCAAGCGACTAAAGACCTGGCAAGCAACGTGCTCGTGCAACTCCCCGTTGCAACACAGTTCATCATTCCAGCACGATATGAAATCAAGCAGTACGACGGGCTCAACGGCGAAGTGGTATGGCTCTCAAGCCACGAGGGCGTAGTCTTCCCAATCGGCCAGTCCGAAACCGCGGTTGACGGCTCTCGCAGCATCACAGTGGGCGAAGGCAATGCCTTATCCCTACCAAAGGGCCGCGTGCGCGCACTGCCGGGTGGCGGCACCGCGTTCACCACGCCGTTCAACGCCCTGCTCACGCTGCCGGAAGGTGTGCAAGTAGTAACAGAACGCGGAGTCAAGAAGGCTTACGCCGAACAAATCAACACGCAAATCATCGCCCCCTCTTCCGCAACCCAGCAAGGCTATTCGTTCTCAATCAAGGCTGGCTCGTCAATAGAATTCCGCCCGCTCGGCCAAGCATCTTTCGCCGGCAACGTGCCGGTGACGCTGCCGCTCGACGCCACAATCACCCTGCCAACCGAGACAAGGGTAAGCACGATAGGCTCGACAACAACGGTCTGGCTGCAGGATGGTTCTGTTGCGCAGTTCAACGACGCCCCGCTGGGCGCGGCCAACGGCCGCACGCTCAAGTGGCAGGCCAACACGCAAGCCCTCCTTCCATCAAGACGCGTTGCAACCAATCCCTACACAGGTGCAAGAATCGTGACGCTGCCGCTCACAATGATCCTCGACATTCCGTTCGACGCGAAAGTAATCCAGAAACAATCCGGTACCACGATAATCTCGGAACGCACGCAAGTCGAACTCGTTGTTGCAATTCCTTCAGGCAACCAAGTACTCGTGCCAGCCGGAGCACCCGTCTCGGTGTCAAGCTTCGGCCTCGACGTCTACGGCGCTACCGTGCTGCCGCCCTTTGAATTAGAACTATTCCTTCCACCGCAAACAATAATCGACGAACGCGCTCCCGGTGGAATCGCGGTAGAATACCCGAACGGCGTGAGAATAAAGTTCGGCGGATCGAGCGCAATCACCGACGTCCTACCAGCAGGCGCGCAATACCTGCCCTACGACACAACGGGCTTGCCCGGAATAGCTTCAACGCCTTACTCGGCGTACGGCTCGCAGTACGGCGCAACAATGCAGGCAATGCGACGCGATGCAG
>MNVH01000039.1 GCA_001871595.1 Candidatus Micrarchaeota archaeon CG1_02_55_22
CATCGGGCAACATAAGCATTGACGAACAAGGCAACGGCGTGCGCGAATACAACGTACTCGTCGTGCGCGACGGCAAACCGCAACTAGCCTAGGTAGGCTTCGACGACTTTCTTGTCGCGCTTTACTTGCGATGGCGTCCCTTCGGCAATCACGCGGCCTTCTTCAAGCACGACGACGCGGTCGGCCACGCCCGAAACAAAAGCAAGGTCGTGCTCTACAAGAAGGATTGTTTCGCCTTGCTTGCGCAACGCCTTTACCACGGACGCGATTTCCTTTCGCACAACCGGGTTAACCCCGGCTAACGGCTCGTCAAGCAGCAATACGGTGTGAGGCAAAGCTAGAGCGCGCGCCAGTTCCAACAACTTGCGTTGGCCGTAACTCAAATCGCGGCACAACGAGTGCGCCTTGTTCGTCAAGTGTACGCGTTCGAGCGCGGAGTGCGCGCGTTCAAGCAATTGCTTGCTATCACGCCGGCCAAGAAAACTCGCCCAAAAACTTTCGTCGCCGCCATCTAACGCAAGCAACACGTTATCTAGCACAGTTAGGTTGCCGAATAAGCGGGGGGACTGGAATGTTCGCGAGACGCCGAGGCGGGCGACTTGTTCGGGGCGCTTGCCAGCCACGTTGACGCCACTGACTAGCACGCTACCCGAATCAAGAACGGTGACTCCGGAAACTAGGTCGAGCAACGTCGTCTTTCCCGCCCCGTTGGGCCCAATCAACGCGGTAACGCTGCCTTTCTCCACGTTAAACGAGACGTTAGCGAGGGCGTGCACGCCGCCAAAGCGCTTCGACAAAGAACGCAGTTCAAGCATTTCGTTAGTCCAACTCTACTTTTCCGCCGATTCCTTTCGGGCGGTACAACAACACTGCCAACAATAGCAGCGCAAAGATGATTTGCCTCGCGGGACCTATGACGGATGAGGGGAATCCGATGAAGCGCAACGGCTCGGGCAATAACACGACTAGGAACGCGGCGAGAATCGTTCCTTCGAGCGAGGCAAGGCCGCCAATGACGACGATTGCAAGCACGGGAACTAATTCCAGCAATGTAAAACTGAACGGGTCAATGAAAGTAATGTAGTACGCGTACAAACTGCCCGCAAGGCCGGCTAGAAACGCAGAGGAAGCGAGGGCAATCGACTTCGTGCGGGCCGCGTTCTTACCAAGCGTTCTTGCCGCGAGCTCGTCGTCGCGCACACTGCCAAGCACTCGGCCGAACGGCGAGGAAGCAATGCGCTGCACTATCAAATAAGACGCGATTGCGACTACTGCGGCGAGGGCAAGAAAAGAGTACGTGTCGCTAAAGGCGAAGCCGAACAATTCGGGTTTTGGTATGCCCGGCAACCCTAACGCTCCGCGCGTGAGGTCATTCCAATTCAATGCTACGGCGTAAACGAGGAAAGAAAAGCCTAGAGTGGCGAGCGCGAGGTAATCGCCTTTGAGCTTGCCTGTTGGCAGCGAGAGCAACCAGCCGGTCAACCCAGCGAAGACGCCGGCGGCGAGGAAGCAGAGCCAGAAGGGTTGCCCGGATAAGGCCAGTAAAGCCGACGCGTAGGCACCGACTGCGTAGAAACCGATGTGGCCTAGGTTGAATAATCCGGTAAAACCGATGCTTAGCTGGAGTGATACGGCCAGCACGATGTAGATGCAGACGAGGACGAGCAAGTGTGCGAGGTAGGCCTCAATCATTTTCGTGCACCCTTGTTAGAGCCCATGATTCCGTTGGGCTTGAATAAGAGGAAGAGAAAGAGGAGGACGAATGCCACTGCATCTTTGTAACCTGACGGCAAATACCACGCGGCAACGTTCTCGGCAACGCCCAACAACAAAGCTCCGAGTATTGCTCCGGGAACGCTGTCCACTCCGCCAACTATAGCGCCCGTAAAGCCTTTGATTACCAGGCTTGTACCCATCGTCGGCTCTAAGTTGTACTCCATGCCAACTAGTATTCCGGCGACTCCTGCAATTGCCGAGGCAAGGAGGAATGCTTTCGCGTAAGTTGCTTCAACCGAGATGCCGCGTATTTGTGCTACGACCTTGTTCGATGCAACGGCGCGCAATGACCTGCCCAAACGAGTAAACGACATGAAGGCGTGCAAGCCGACGAGCAACAACGCGGCGACTACGACGATGACTACTTGTAGTGGCGTGATTATCGCGCCAAAGAAATCCATTCCGCGCTCGACTGGCAGGACGCGGATTACTTTGACGTCGGCGCCGAAAATCAATAGCAATAACGACTCGATTAGCACGAGGAGGGCAAAGCCGGCGAGCAAGAGAATTAAAGGAGTAGCACCTCGGTGGCGCAGGGGCTTGTAGACGAGCTCGTTGCACACCCACCCAAGAAGAGCCGCGACTGCGATTGCGAGCACGGCTGCGGGCCAGAAACCGATTGCCAAGCGTTCGAAGAAAAAGAATAACGCGTAAGCGCCGCCGGCAACTATTGCTCCGTGCGCAAAGTGAACGAACCGCGCGGTCGAATAAACAAGGGCGAAGCCTGCCGCGACGAGCGCGTAGATTGCGCCGGCAATGATACCGTTGAGAAGTATTTGGAGCATTGGAAAAATAAGTGCTCAAGCATACTTAAGCGTTCTACTTGCTTACTTTGCAACCCCGAGTCCAGACGTAATGCCGATGTCGAAGACCGCGGCACGGCCCTCGAAGCGCTTGAATCCAATTGTCGCGTCGGCAGGAGATTCCGAAAGCTTTTCTACCGCGCACTCCACTTCGCGGCCGCATGCATAAAGCGCGCGGGCAATTTGTTTGACGTGCGTATAAGCAAGCGCGGCGCCGTAGTAGTTGAAGGGCTCGCGGCCGTACTTGGCCCAAATTTCTTGCTTGAATTCGGGCGAGACGCTGGCGAAACCAAAGAGCCAGCCTCCTTTCAGTTCGCTGGCGTACTCTTCGCGCACGCGCTGCGTCACCACGTCGTCGCTCGAACCGTACCGCAAGGCAAGGTTTTTCTCGCGTATCACGCGCAGCGAGTTGAGCGCGTCGGACTCGAAGCCCACCTGCACCACCGCGCCCGTTCCGCTGGCCAAAAGACGGGCGAGCGGGGTGGAAAAGTCTGCTTCGCCCAAGTCGTATGACTGCACCGGCGCGTCGGGATAGATTTCACGCACACCCTGCAAACAAAGCTCGCCGAACTCGATGTTGGCTTTGAGAACGCCAACGCTTTTCACGCCGTCGGCCTTGAAGTGTTGCGCGAGTTGACGGCAGCCGGCGCGGTAATCCAAGTAGGTCTTGAATGACAGCTGCGAATAATCTATCGGGGATTCAGCAGCCGCGTCGAACATGCTTATTATGCGCGAATCCGCCATCGCAGGGGCGACCGCCAGAGAACCGGGGTTGAACTCTACGTAGAGCGCGTCAACTCCGTCGACCTCGACGAGCTTCTGCACCGAAGTCACCGCCAGGCGCGATTCGAGCTTGTAATCCTCGAAAACCAGTTCAACCGGCATGCCGTTGCCCTCCAGCTCGGCAACTGCAAGCTCTGCACCCATCCGGGTTGATTCACCCCATGACGCGGCCGGACCCGTGAAATCAGTGACCACGCCTATTTTGACGGGCAGCGGCCCCCCTGCAACCGCGCCGGTAAGCTCAAAAGCGCCCGAAAGGACGACACCCAAAGCCACGACAACTGCCAGAACTATTCCTGCAACCTTCAAATCCACTCGAAACCACCCTTGTGAGCTACTGAATAGTAGTAACGGCGGTTGAAGGGTAAATATTTTAACTACTATATACCTATACTAGTTATGACTAATATACAGACGGCGGAATTTCTCGAAAGGATAGGGCTGACCAACCAGGAGTCGCGCACGTACTTGGCGTTGATGGAGCTTCAAGAAGCGGGCAGCTCCGCAATTTGCAAGAGGACCGGCATCGCAAGCTCTAATATCTACGCCGTGCTCGAATCACTCATTTCAAAGGGCCTTGCCAGCTATCGCGTGCAAAACAACGTGAAGATTTTCATGCCGTCTCCGCCCGAGGTTCTCAACGAGCTCTTCGTGGAAAAGCAGAAACGTTTGGAGGAAGAGCGGCAGGAGGTTTCCAGGATGATCTCGCAACTAAAACGCATGGAACCGACAAAAGCGCCGTGCTCGGATTACAAATACTACGAAGGCCTCCGGGGCGTCAAAGCGATGTGGCACGAAATAAATGCCATGGTGCCCAAAATGACAAATTACGAGATAATACGGAACTACACGTCCAAGCCCGAGGGCTTCGAAAAGCTAGTCAAGTTCTACGACGAGCACCACCGCCTGCGCAAGAAACACGGAATCCGCGAAAGGCTCATCTATCCGCTCGACAAGGACGGCATCGCACTTGCAAGGCGCAGGACGGACAAGATTACCGAAACAAGGCTGATGAAGTTCGGCAACTACGCCGAGTGGGGCACGGCGCACGGCTGTTTCTACATCCAATACATCACCGGCAGGTCGCCCCGCAGCTTTCTCATCCGCGACGAGACTTTTGCGCAGACCTTCGAGCAAGTGTACGACCAACTGTGGGAAAGAAGCCGGACTCTAAGCGACCAAACGGGCGGCACGCCAAGGAAAAAGCAGACGGCCGGATAAAAACCGGCCAGAAACAAAGTTAACCAAACTCGCTTATTGGCGCGACCTTTAACTCAAAACGGGCGATTCGGTCCTCAAAGCGCTCGAAACCTATTGTCGAGTCGGACGCCGATTGCGAGAGCCGGCCCGCAGCGCATTGCCGGTCGCCGTTGCACGCCGCAAGCGCGCGACCAAGCTGCCTGACGTGCGTGTACGCCAGTCCCGCGCCGTTGTACGTCGAGAGGCCGCTTTCCTGAGCGTCGATTTCGGACCTGAACGCGGCGGACACCGGCCTGAAGCCGAATGCATACCCGCCCTCAAGCTCGGCTGCATAATCACGCACGGCGGGAGTAAGAACCTCGTCCACCGAAGCGTAACGCATTGCAATGCCTTGCGTCCGCAGCGTCTTTAGAACCGAGAGCGTCTCGCCCTCGAAGGCGGGGTGAAGGACGGCACCTGCACCCGACGCGTTGAGCTTGAGCACCTGCGTCGAAAGGTCGGCATCGCCGGTATTGTAGTTCTCGACAATAATATCGGGATAGACCTGACGCGCGCCCCTGAGGCACACGTCGTAGGCCTCGAGGCTGCCCTTCAACATGCCGAGCCGTTCCACGCCGTCGGCCTTGAACATCCGGGCAACGCCCTTGCAGCCGGCCTCGAAATCAACGTAGGTCTTGAACGCGCGGGGCGAGGAATTGACTACCGAAACAGCGGCGCTGTCAAGCACGTAAATTACGTCCTTGTCCTTGGCGTATTCGGCGACCGGAATCGTTGCGGGGTTGAACTCCACGTAGAGCGCGTCAACTCCGTCAAGTTCGACGAGCTTCTGCGCCGACGTGACAGCGTTCTTCGAATCAAACTTGTAGTCCTCGAAAAGCAAATCAACGATAATTCCCTCCTTTTCAAGGTCGGCCACGGCCAGTTCGGCGCCAACCCGCGTGGATTCGCCCCAATACGCGGCAGGGCCGCTCAAATCCGTGATTATTCCAATCTTGACGGCCTTTTCGCCGGACACGACCGCGCCCGACGGGCTCAAGGCCCCAAGCGCAAGCACGCCGGCGATAAGGGTAATGACCACGACGGCTAATACACCAACAATCTTTGAATCCAAACAAACCACCCTTGTGAGTTACTACATAGTAGTAACTACCCGGCGACGGTATTATATTCTCACTACTACTCAAAGTAGTAGTAATGGACAAGACGGTAACGATACTCAAGCGCGTGGGCCTCTCGCCCGCCGAGGCGTCGGCTTACTTGGCACTCACCGAACTACAGGAAACGCAGACCGGGCCGCTTTGCAGGCGCGCCGGCATCGCGAGCTCGCACATATACGAAGTGCTCGACTCGTTGATGGAAAAAGGCCTCGCAAGCTACCGCGTACAGAACAATACGCGCATTTACTCACCCACTACTCCCGAAGCGCTGCGCGAACTCTTTCTGGCAAGAGAGAAAGCGCTCAAGGAAGAACGCGAGGAAGTCAGCAAACTCGTCGCCAGCCTGGAACGCCAAGAAATGCGGCGCCCGGAATCCAACTACAAGTATTACGAGGGTTTACAAGGCGTCAAAGCGATGTGGCACGAGATAAACGCGTCGCTCCCCTCAATGCCAAAAGACGAGCCCGTGCTCGTTTACGGAAACACGCCGCAAGGCTACGAACGGCTCTACCGCTTCTACGACGAACACCATAAACTACGCAACAAACTCGGAATACCGTGCCACATCCTAATCCCGCCCGACGAGGCCGTGGCACATAAACGCTCCAACAAGCTCACGCAAGTCAGATTCGCACCGCTAGCCAACGACGCAGAGTGGGGCGTTGTGGGGGAATACTACTACACGCAGTACGCCGTCGGCGGCACGCCCCGCGCCTTTCTTATCCACGACGCCGTCTTCGCAAAAAGCTACCGCGACGTCTTCGGACAAGTCTGGAAGCACGCGCAACCAGCCCGGCCAACGCGCGCAAAACGCTAGCCACCGAATGGCACGGCTGAACCGTTGACCACGCGGAAGAGCGCGTACGGCTTGGTAAACGCGCCCTTGCCGTCGGAAACCAAGTGACCGGACGCGCCGTCGTACTCTTTCACCGAATTCAAGTAATCTGACAGAACCTTGGGATCTTCAGAACCAGTAACTTTATCGGCTTCAGCCACAAGCATTAGCGCGTCGTAAGCACTGTCGGCACCAATGTCTGGTTCCAATCCGAACCGCTCGCGATAGCGTTGCGCGAAGTTAACGGAAGGCGTCTGGAAGGTAAGCATCTGCAGGCCGTCGTACGCGCCCTTTGCGGAAGCAATCGTCGCCGCGTCAATCGTGACGCCGTACTGGGGCAGCTGCACACCGAGTTCCTTGAGCTTCTTGGCGATTAGCACGCCGACTTGCACGCCGTCAGTAGTGTACACTACCGCGGAAACGTTCTGCGCCTGCGCGATTTTGGCGGCGTCGCTTGACACGTCGACCGCGTCGGTCAACGGCTCGACCGCGACGGCTACCGTGCCGCCCAGCTCGGTAAAACGCTTCGTGAAAGCGTTTGTTTGCGCCTGCACCCACACGTGCCTGGCACCCACGACTGCGACGCGGCGGTGGCCCTGCGCGTATACGCGGTCGGCCAGCTGCGCGGAGAGGAGTTCGTCGTGAGGCCACGTGTTGAAGATATACGGACTTGCCTCGTTGAACTCGGCGAGCCCGAGCGACGGCGAGATTGTCAGGACGCCTTTGCGCGCGGCGAGCGGCGCGACGGGGAGTCCGAGGTTCGACCACGTGAAGCCTATCACCACCCTGACGCCTTGTGCGTCGGTGAGCTCGTTGAAAGCGTTGACGGACTGCGTCGGGTTGCCGCGGTCGTCCTGGAAAAGCACCTTGACTAGCCTGCCGTTTACTCCGCCGCCCCTGTTCAAGTCGTCCTGCGCCATTAGCAATCCGTTCCGGGAAGCCTCGCCCCAAGACGAGCCGTCGCCCGTCAACAGAAGCACGCTACCGACGCGGAACTCGCTTTCGGCAGTCGCTCTGCCGGTAAAACCGCCCGAACCGCCAAAGGCATAGAGCCCTGCGGCGATTAGTGCGAGCACGGCAATGCCGAAGACAACATTACGGGACATCATTTGAAACCACCCATATAGGGTAACATGTTGACACGCGCATTAATTCATTTACTCTCCAATAATGGAGGAGGAAAACGATAGGGATAAAAGCGGGTGCTGGCAAGAATGTTTAATGGATTTGCAGCCGCTCATTGACGTAGGAATGACGCAGGCAGAAGCGCGAGTGTACGTCGCGTTGCTGGAGCTCGGCTCCTCGACGGCCGGACCGATTATTTCGCGCTCGGGCCTGCAGAGCTCGGTAGTGCACATGTCGCTACAGAACTTGTTGGCCAAAGGCTTTGTCTCAACGGTGAAGGAAGGAAAGAAGAACCATTACGACGCGATTCCGCCGAAATACTTGAAAGATTTTTTGGAAGAGAGAAAGGCGCGGCTTGAAGAGGCCGTGCCACAACTAGACGCCTTGCGAGCTAGCGCGCAGGAAGAACCGCAAATCACGAGCTACAAAGGAGTGCGCGGCGTGAAAGAATTGTTGTACGAATTGCTTGACGCGCCCGGAAAAGAGCACCATACTTTTGGTTCGACGATAAAATCAACCATGCTCGGCGACGAGTGGTGGGTGCGGTACCACGCCAAGCGCGCCAAACGCGGCATAACCGCCAAATTGTTGTTTAACGGCTCGCTAAAGCCTTGGACGGAAACGCACGCTTACCCCGCCCGTAAAGTCCGCTTCACTGACTACGGATTCGAGCCGTTGACCGAGACTATAATTCGCGGCGATTGTGTTGGAATAATCGTGTGGCTCGACCGACCCGTAGGCGTACTAATGCGCCACCCATCCATAGCCGCATCTTACGACGAATTCTTCAACCTACTCTGGAAAGCAGGAAAATAATCGGACGAAAAAGAAAACGACGTTAACGGAACAGCGGTATTTATATATCGGCGTTGAGTCATGATTGTATCGTGACAGGAACGCGATAGGTTCGTGACACGCCCCGAAAAGGGGAGTGCTTTGCGAACGTGTTCGAGTGAATAAGACATCACTCGGACGGTAAATTTAAAGGTGTCGGTTTGGACGAAGAATTCAGCAAGGTCGCTTCGGAATTCAAGGAATTCAGCGAAAAAATGCGCGACCCGCTCGTCGTTGGCACGATGCTCAACAAGCTCTCCGAAGAACGGTCGAGCACAAACCTACTCCTGAAAGACATCCAGGCAAAACTGGAGTCAATGG
>MNVH01000028.1 GCA_001871595.1 Candidatus Micrarchaeota archaeon CG1_02_55_22
AAAAATACTCGAACCAATCCAGAGCCGCTGCGCGGTCTTCCGCTTCCGCCCGCTGAGCGACGACGAAATACTCCAAATCGTCAAGAACGTAGCTGAAAAAGAGGGCATCACGCTCGACGACGCGGCAGCCAAAGCAATAGCATACGTGGCAGAAGGCGACGGACGCACGGCGATAAACGTACTCCAAGGCGCGTCAATCGGCGGCAAGGCGATAAAAGAGAAGGATGTATTAGTGGTGAGCAGCCGCGCACGCCCGCAGGAAATCGGCGAGATGGTTGACCTTGCGATGAAAGGCAAATTCAACGACGCACGAAAGAAGCTCGACGATTTAATGGTCACTTACGGCATGAGCGGGGAAGACGTCATGTCCCAAATCTACCGCGAAGTCACGCGCATGGCAATAGACGACAAAAAGAAAATCGCGCTCGTCGACAGGATTGGAGAATTCGAATTCCGACTCACCCAAGGCGCCGACCCAAGAATACAACTCGAAGCGCTCTTAGCGCACATGGCGCTATTAAGCTAGTCTTCCGCCGCGGCAAGTACTTTTAGCAACGTCGCTTCCTCGTTCCACTTGCCGATTACTTGGAAGCCAACCGGCATCTTGGTCTTGTTATGCATTCCCGCAGGAATAGATGCACCCGATAGGCCCGCACAATTGGCCGGAACCGTGAGTATATCTGCAAGATACATCTGGAGCGGGTCCTGGCTCTTTTCCCCGATTTTCCACGCAGTCATCGGCATTGTGGGTCCAAGCACGACGTCATGGGACTTGAACACTTTAGCGAACTCCTTGCGCAGCAAGTCACGCGCCTTTAACGTCTTGGAGTACCACGCGCCACGGAACTCTTTAGTGGTAATGTAGGTGCCCAACAATATTCTGCGCTTAACCTCACTGCCCAAATTCGCGCTGCGAACCTCTGCTGCGACCGAGTTATAGTTAGTGCCCTGCGCCCAATCCGCGCCGTAACGCAGGCCGTCGTACTTCTGCATGGCGGAAGCGAACTCGCTGAAGACAAGTAAATAGTAAACCGGTAATGAATACGAAAGAAGCGGAAAATCTATTTCCTCTACTTTGACGCCTTTTGACTCGAGCAATTCAATTTTCTTGCGGACGAGCGATTCTACGCCCGGGTCGCAGCCCTCGAAAAACTGTTTTGGCACTGCGGCCCGCAAGCCATTAGGCAAGTTGTTGAGTGAGGAAACAAAATCCTGCTTTAGAGCTGCGACGGTTGTCGCGTCGCGCGGGTCGGATCCGACTAGTTCTTGCAACAACGCAGCACTGCCAAGGACATCGCTAGAAATCGGGCCCAATTGGTCGAAACTCATGGCCATGTCGCTCACGCCGTAGCGCGATACGGTACCGTATGTGGGCCTTACGCCAGTAACGCCGCAGAAACTTGCAGGACAACGAATGCTTCCGCCAGTATCCTCGCTGAGCGTGGTATCGCACAAACCCGCGGCAACTGCTGCTGCGCTGCCTCCGCTGCTGCCTCCGACCACGCGCGTGGTGTCAAGCGGGTTGCACGTTTTTGCTAACGCGCTGCGCGTACAGTCGCTGCCACAGCAGAACTCGTCCAAGTTCGTCGAACCGACGAGCACTCCGCCCGCTGCCTCAATGCGTTCGATTGCGGTTGCGTCGTAAGGCGCGACGTAGTCTTCAAGCATCTTTGACGCACAAGTCAATCGCTGGCCCTTCACTGCAATACTGTTCTTGACGCCGACTGCTAAGCCGGCAAGCGGCGGGAGTTTTCCGCCTTTCTTGCGACGTGCATCGACCTTGCGTGCTTGCGCGAGCGCCCGCTCGCTATAGACTTCAAGGAAGGCACCGTACTTGTCTTTCTCGATTTTCTCGATGAAGCGCGAAACGTTCTCCTCTGCTGAAAGGGCACCGGACTCGAGTTCCTGGATTTTTTTTAGAGTTGAAGAAAGTTGCATTTAAAGACCACTAAAGATTTTTGGGCGCGAGCAAGTAGCCGTCTTTCTGCTTGGCGAACTCTTTGCGTAACGCTGGCGCGGCCTTGCACGGCACGGGCTCGTCCTTGCGGCGAACGGATTTAGGCGAGTTAATGTAGTACAACTCCTCGCCCTTGGCTTCAATCTCGTTTATCTTCGAGAAATAATCAAGCAAAGAATTCAAGTCCTTCTTTAGTGCAATTGATTCTTCCGGCGAGAGCTTTAACCGCGCAATCTGTGCCACGCGCTCAAGCGTCTGCTCGTCAATAACCTCAGCCATGCTAAGTTGTAGGGCTCAAAAGCGATTTAAACACTCGCGAAGATACGGTTTTAGAGAAAAGCTTCTGCGTCGCCGTCGGTGAGCTTTCTTCCGCCCGACGATTCAAAACGCTTTGCCAGCAAGGCCAAATCGTCGCCTTTTCCGGGCGTCTTTTTGCTGTTGCGGTTGCGGACGCGCACGAAGACGGGCTGTCCGGTTGCCTCGCCGACAACAATGCACTCACCAACCGAGAGCGTGGTAAGTTGCCCTTGAACGTCGGCGTCAATAGACTCGTTGCTCTGCGCAATGTGATCCACATCGTACGGGTTAGTGATTCTAAATATGATTGACGAGTTGCACTGCGAGAGCGCGGTTGTTGAAAGCTGTTTAGGGCGTTGCGAGACTAAGCAAAGTGAGGCGCCGAACTTGCGGCCTTCGCGCGCAATTTTGTTTATCACGCCTTTAGCCAAAGCATGCTCTTTAGACGCTTTTTCGGGAGCAAAATTGTGCGCCTCCTCGACTACTAGCAGGAAGGGCGCGATTTCGTTTCTTTGCCGGGAGTTGAACAACGCACGTGAATAGTGCTCGACGATTATTTGCTTTACTTTCTCGTTCGTCACGCCGCTGAGGTCGAATACGGTGAGTTGCCCGGGCGCGACAACGTCTTTGAGCTTGGGGTGACCGACGCGGCCGAACAAGGGCGCGGTACCGGCGCGCAAACGCGAAAGGTCGTAGAGCCACGCCACCAGCGCGTCCTTGACATTGACTTTCAGGCCGGACGATTCGGCCGATTGAACCAATTCATCCAAAGAGTAGGCCGCGCCGCCCGCGCGCACTTCGTCGCGTTTCGCGAAAATGATTTTGTCCAACTCTCTCGCGGCGACACCCGAAATATCGGGCGCGTACTTCTGGAAAGAGGACGAGGAAAGCGAGCCCGTCTCAATCCGCACGTCCTCGCCCTTGACGACAACGGTTTTATCCGCGTAATCGGGGTTGACTTGCTTGTCGGCAAAGCAGGCGTATTCACCGTGCACGTCGAAGACAACAATGCCCAATCGTCCGTTCTCGGCGGGCCGTCTCAACAATTCCTCGATGAGCACGCTCGTGCACACGCTTTTCCCGCTGCCGCTTATCCCTAGTATGGATAGGTGTTTTTGTAGCAGCCGGTTGAAATCGAGCTTTACCGCAAGGTCGTGGCGCAACAACTTACCAATATCAAGCCCCGATTCATCAAAGCGCAGGAACGACTTTAGTTTAGTTAAGTCTATCGCGGATACTTTTGCACCCGGCGAGGGAGGGAAACCCGCACGAGCTAGAGCACCGTCGAATGCGCCGAGAATCATGCAGTTGGCAACCACATACTCCCAATCGGCAGTTGGAAACTCGGATGCAAAGCTTTTGCCGCCCTTCTCGTACTCGTTGACGCTCTCGGCCCGCTCGAAGTAACGGTTGCTGCGAGTCAAGTCTTGAACGAGGGCTATGAGTGTGCCGTCTTCCGCTTCAAGCTGAACGAACTGACCCCTGCGGACTGAGCGGTCGGCGACGACGAAAGAAAAGCTGCGCGTGGTTGGCGAGTCCACTGTCGATATGACCGTACCGAGTTCCATGGTTAAAGCCATGACAGGAAAACGATTTAAAACGGCTTCAAAACAAGGTAGTTTAGGCGGGCCCTCGGGGATTCGAACCCCGGTCTGAAGCTCCGCAAGCTCCCAGTCTATCCAGGCTAGCCTAAGGGCCCACAAAACTAGTCTATCTGACCATTATTGTGAAGAAAACAAAATATAAACCCAACCAGTAGCAACAAAAACCTACCCGTCCAAATGCTTTAATGAAACGAGTATTTGCCGCGGGAACCTTCGATGGGCTGCACCCCGGCCACATCAAGTACCTCGCATTTGCAAAGAAACAAGGCGATGAAATCGTAGTCGTAGTGGCCCGGGACTCCACGCTGGAACGGTTGGGAAAGAAACACTACTTTAACGAGAGAGAGCGCTTGTCGCTCGTGGCCGCGCTTAGCATTGTCGACAAAGCGTTGCTAGGCAACGAGCACGATTTCCTTAAATCCGTAGAACACGTGCAGCCGGACGTAATCGTGTTGGGCCACGACCAAAAGGTTAATGTTCGTGAACTCGCCAAAAAGCTCTCCGAGAAGGGTTTGACGCCGCGTGTGATGCGTTGTGCACCCTATACTCGTGGCAAGTACAAAACCGGCCGGCTAAAGGCCCAAAAACCGCATTTCCACAAAGAGGTGTAACTATCAATGGGAGAAGTAATTTTAGTCATGAAAGTTTTTCCGCAGGAAGGCGCGGACCCCGCCGCAGTACTAGAACGTGTCAAAGGCGTTGCTGGCTTTACAAAGGGCGGCGTCGAAGACTTTGTTTTTGGCACCAAAATAGTACGAGCCAGCTTCAAGTGCATGGACGGCGACAACCGAGACTTCGAGGAAGACGTTAAAAAACTCGAAGGTGTGAGTGAAGTCCAAGTGGAAGAAGTCGGCCTCGCTTAAAGCGCAAACAAGATAATACCGCCCACGCAATTGTTAGCAGTAATGATAAAGGCCGTAAAACTAAAGCACTTCAGGAGCCACGAAGTAACCGAGATAACCTTCGGAAAAGGCACCAACATACTAATCGGGCCCATGGGCGCGGGAAAGACCAGCGTGCTAGACGCCATATGCCTAGCGTTCTTTGGCACTTTCCCCGCGCTCAAATCACGCCGCATCAAGCTCGACGACGTGATAAGCGACCGGCCCAACCGGTACGAAGAAGCCACCGCAGAGGTATACTTTGACGCCAACGGCGAGACCTACTCCGTCGAACGCATAGTTTCACGCACCGGTACGGAAGCCCGCTTGCGGCACGACGGTAAAGTCATCGAAAGCGCCCCCCAACGAGTCACCGAATACGTCGAAAAACTTTTGGGCGTCGACTACGAACTATTTACTCGCGCAGTCTATTCGGAACAAAACCGGCTGGATGCGATACTTACACTTTCGAGAACTGAACGGAAGAAACAAGTAGACCAACTTCTCGGCATAGACGTATTTGAGAACGCTAGAAGCACCGCGACGAGCGTAACCAACCGATTGAAAGCAGGCAAGTTGGCAGAAACAGCGGTGCTCGAAGGCCTTGGCGCAGACACTCTAGCAAACAAGCTATCAGAGCTCGAAAACGAAGCGCGAGATGCGGAAGCTAAAACGCGCAAAAACCGAGAAGACGCCGAGGCACTGACCGTAAAAGCGACCGCGCTAACGAACGAATTAGCCAAGCTCGACGAAACCGAGAAAACGTACAACTCACTGCAAGCGGAGAAAGCAGCAGAACAAGCACGCTTGGAAGCACTCAAGCTCGAACTATCCCAAACCCAGAAGAAACTCTCACGAATTTGGACAAAACAAGAAACGATAAAAACGCGGACTGACCTCGGCAAGCTTATTATAAACGCAAAATCTAGGCGCGACGAATACAAACGCAGTTCTGGCGAAGTGGAAAGAGCAAGAGGCGAAGCCACGAGCCTATCAAAAGAGATTTCATCGCGTGCAGCCGCACGCGCCACGACCGAGCAATTGCGTACAGAACTTGAAAACGAAAAAGCAAAGCGATTGACGGTAAAACAAAGTTTTGAAGCTGCATCCAAAGAAAACTCGGGCTTGGCTTTGGAATGCAATCGTTTGAGCGTCGAAGCAGAACAAGTTCCCGCCCTAGAGAAACAAACCAAGGAAATTGACGCACAACTAGAAAACAAGCTCGTACAAGCCGCGGCCAAAGCATCAATAGAAGAAGCTTATGCGAAAAAAGCTCGCGAGCTGTCAGACGCGCACGCACGCCTAGACACACTCAGAACGTCGATGACCGCATTAGGTGGAGCGGATGCACACTGCCCGGTATGCGACTCGCCCTTAGAACAAACGAAACGCGAAACCCTTTCGGCAACGCGCAAGCAGGAAATAGAAAGCTTGGAAAAAATACGCTTGACGTTAGAGCCCGAACAAAAGCGCTTGAAAGAAGGGCTTGAACAGGCCAACGCCGCAGTTGCAGAAACCGCAATGCTTTCTGAACGCCTAACTGCCCTAAAGGAAAAACTCAAAGTTGCAACGACTAACTGCCAATTGTTACCAGAAAAACGCAGGCTCTCCGGAGAGGCTGCAAAAACAGAGACTGCTCTTGCAGCCGAGCTCAAACTCATTGAAGAAAAAACCGCAAAGCTCGAACGCGAAACCGACAACGCGGTAGAACTCGAACGGCTCGGCAAGCAACTTACCGTTGCAAAAGCAGCGGTTGCGGAAACTGAAGCCAAGCTCGCCGATATTGGCGAGGTAGATGAAAAAGAGCTTGAAGAATGGGAAAGAACCGTCCGCGAAGCTGACGTTGCAGAACAATCTTTTGCTTTAGCGGAACGAGTAGAAGAATCAAAGCGAAAACGCAACGCGGTTGAACTCGAACAGAAACAACTTGGTTTCGACGCGACAACTACGCACGCCAAACGAGAAGAACTTTCAACGACAACAAGCCTTTTGGCTCGCGCCGAAGAAAAAGCTAATGCAGCCGCAGACCGAGCTAAAGAAAAAGCAGCCGAAGCAGAAGCGTTCCGACAAAAAGCAGCTAAAGCAACAGCGCGTGCCAATAGAATAACCGCGCTTGGCGAACGCATAGAAGGCATGACCAAGTACTCAACCGCGTTAGTAGAAACTCAAACCCGGCTACGCGAAGAACTGGTTGACGCAATAAACGGTGCGATGACCGAACTATGGCCAAAGCTTTACCCTTACAAAGATTACACATCCGCACGCATGTCTGCAACCGAGGACGACTACCTTCTTGAAATACGCACCCAAGCTGGCGAATGGAAGGCGGTGGAAACCGCGTCCGGAGGCGAACGGAGCTGCGCTGCGCTCACTCTAAGAACGGCACTCGCGGTAGTACTAACACCGTCTTTGAGCTGGCTCGTTCTCGACGAACCCACCCATAACCTTGATGCTAAGGCGGTAGCACTAATGTGCCGGGCGCTGCGTGACGATTTACCGGCGATAGTATCGCAAGTCTTCGTCATAACACACGACGAACACCTGAAAGAAGCCGGGACCCACTTGTACAAAGTGGAACGCGACAAGGATGGAGAGGACCGGACGTCGGTAGAAGCGCTATCACTTGCTTGAAAACCAGAAACTCTTTTTCGAAAGATAAATTGAAAGCAATTCAAGCCCGGCACCGGAGAAAGCATCGGCTGCAGAGACGCGGCGGAAAGCGGGCCCAAGGTTTGCGCCAAATGAAATTTCTTCCGAAGAACAAAGCCGGGAAAGTTCTTCAGCCAGTGAAACGTTATCCTGTAAGAGTTCCACTGCAACGCGTTCGCCTACGATGAACGGTCCCCTAACCACTCCGCGCGCATGTGCCGAAACAAATTTTTCCACCTGGGCGCCAAACCATACGGGCGGCCCTTGAACGACGCGGAGTTTTGGAAGCATTCCGTCGAAAGATTCAAACAACAATAGCGCTTTGCCATCAACAACACGGTAATTCCACCCGACAAGCCTGAACCCAGCTCGCTGTAATGCGCTTGCAAGAGATTCCGCGGCCTTACGGACTTGCGGGTGATAAACGTCTTCAACCAAGTTGGCTGGAATTGGCACTTGCAAGAGCTCGACACTAGTGCCACGCTTCTTCAACAAGAGTTTGGCTTTTGACGGCAAGAGTTGCACGAACGGATGCGGTTCGAAGAATGCCGCGGGATTCTTAGAAACCAAAATCGCGGACGAAAGCGAAGAAAACACCGCAAGAGAATAGGACGAAACTGCGGCGGCCGCATTCCGTGTAGCGTCAATCGCGTCGACAACAACTAGCGGCGCGCCACTGAAACGGCAAGACACTTCGAGGGGCGACGCATTAGGGTAGATTGCTTCAATGTCAACGACAACGGGTGGACGCCAAGAGGCGGATGCTAAAATCAAGCCGTATAATGAACGATAGTTGAGCACCAAATATTCACACAAAAGTCCACTGAATCCGCCAATGCTGGCCTCGGCGCCGTACACGCCCGCTCTTTTGAGCAGAAGTTTGAGCACGCGGACGTCCCTTTTCTGCCCAACGGACAAACGCTTCTGGAGGTAATCCATATGCAACGGAGACCGGTCTACCGCGCTTTTTATCGGCGAATTTGGAACGGCGTGAAAACACGGGATTATCTCTACCTTAAACCCTTCGATAACGGCCTGAAAATAAGGGTGTTCTGCGTAATGCATTTCCCATTTACCTGGCAAGACCGCGGCAATAGCGCGCTTTGTGCGTTCAACAATGTAGTCGCGCTCGAAGCGAGTCGGGTAGGCTACAAACAGGTCAATATCCCGATCTCCGGCGAGCCCGGTGTCCCTCGCGGCAGAACCAATAAAGTAAATACGAGTCCCATCTTCGCCCAGAACGGATTCAAGGCGGCTGATTTGCTTTAAGGCGAACTCTTTCTCCGCATCGGCTTCCTGTGGCAGGGGCGTGACCGCCCGAGATACTGCATCGAATACCTCTTCCAGAACCGCTTCGCGAGATTTCACCGTCTTCATCGATAGGGTTTACTGCCCGCGGTAATTTAAACGCCTTTGAAAGGCAGTTAAACGAACCCAACCCACGCAATAGGGCTCATTTGGTAGACCTAGCACAACCGTTTTTAACTCAACTCAACACAGATAAAACAGGCATGAATAACAC
>MNVH01000062.1 GCA_001871595.1 Candidatus Micrarchaeota archaeon CG1_02_55_22
CAAACGCTTTCTCAACGTAGGTAATTAATGGTTATTGTTCTAGTAGGGGTGGCGTGTGTTTCCTGTGCCAGTTGAACAGGTTCCTGAAGTCGCGTAGTACTGTGCTTTCAGGCGGGTTGTTCGTCTTTATTGGGTGGGCTATTTTTTTCAGGTTTGGATAGGCTGCTGCAGCGATTGCCATGGCGCGTGGAATTTGTGAGTCCGACGTTACGACGTGGAGTTCGGTTGGCTTTAGTCGTTCAATTATCGGTCGTATACCTGCGATTTCCTCGATGGTGAGGCGGCCGGGCGAGAGCAGGACGTCTTTTCGTGCCACACCCTTGCTTAACAGGTAGTCGAGGCTCATTTCGTTGAACGCTTTTCCGGGTTGTGGTCCTATTGGGTGCAGGCGGTCGCTCCTGCCGTGGTGGGGTTTGCGAAGTTGGTGGGTTGCGGTGACGATGATTTTGTCGAAGGTGCCCGCGTGGTACAACCGCGCTGCCTCGTCGAGGCGGGCGTAGTGTTCGTCGGTCATGCCTTTACTGGTTTCAAAGTCGAAGGTGTGGGCGTGAACGATTGCGAGGCGTGGCCGGGGCATCGAATAGTTTTCTCTGGCGCAGTTTTTATGTGTTGTGCGTCTGGGGGTTTTGCACGCCTGCCGCGTAGAGCGCGTTTTTTACGGCTTTGAGTTCGTCTTTCGTGCATATAGAGATGCACGCGCCTTTCGCGCCCATCCTGCCGGTGCGTCCGGCTCGGTGCAAGTAGAATTCTGGGTTTGATGGCGGTTCCATGCTGTACACTCTTTCGATGCCTTCGGCGTGGATGCCGCGGGCGGCCACGTCGGTTGCCACGAGCACGCCGCCGTCAGTCTTGAAGCGTTTGATTGCCGAGTTTCTTTGCTCGGCCTCGCGCTGCGAGTGCAAAAGCAAGGGGTAGATTCCGTGGTAACGCAAGTCGGCCGCCATTTTTTCTGCCGAGCGCATCGTGGTGCAGAAAACCAGTGCCTTTCCGGGGTGTTCTTTTATCTCTTGCGATAGCTCGTGGATTTTGTTTTCGGTTATTATGATTGTGTGGGTGACGGTTTCGCCTGCGGCGGTGCCGGCCTTGATTTCTGTTATCTCGGTGTGCATGATGTTTTCAGCGCGTTGCTTGTAGGTGGTAGCCATTTGCACGCTAAATAGCAGGGTTTGGCGCGTGGGAGGCAGGCGCGAGGCCATGTGCATTGTGTCTTCAAGGAATTGGTCTGCTAGGAGTCGGTCGGCTTCGTCGAGTACTATGCAGGCGTACTCGCCGGGTTTTATCACGCCTGCTTGTAGTAGTTCGCGCAAGCGTCCGGGGGTGCCGATGATTATTTGTGCTCCGCCGCGGATGAGCTCTTCCTGTCGTGCAGGTGGGGTGCCTCCGTACGCGGCAACGCAACGAACGCTCGGCGGGGCGAGCTTGCGGCACTCGTTGGCAGCTTGGATTGCGAGTTCGCGCGAGGGCTCGATTACTATTGCTTTCGCTTTCGTTCCTTCGGCGCGCACTATTAGTGGTAAGAGGAAGGCCGCGGTTTTGCCCGTGCCCGTCGGCGCCCGCGCGATGATGTCGCCTCCGGCAAGTACTGGTTCGAGCGTTTTCTCTTGAATCGGTGTTGGCGTGGCGTAGCCTGCGGCTTGTGCGAGTTCGCGTGCCCTGCGCGCTAAATCGGTCATGTACTTATTTTGTTTCGGTGGGCTAATAATGGCGTCGGGTTCGGTGCGGTTGCGCAATAGTTTTATTGTCCGGCGTTTAACCAATAGGTATGCCTGAATTGCTGGTTCCGGGGAGGGTGAGCGAGGCGCGGGCGGTGCGTTTTGTTTCCGGGGCCGCCCGTGCGGGACGACATGTCACGACGAACAGCGGCGGCGTCAGGCACGCGATGGAGCACGCGGCCGTGGCGCTGCTTGTTCACGGGCTTGACAGCCCGAACGCGCGGTCAGACCTCAACTGGCTCAACAACCACTCGCGCGAGAACGGGGGCGAACCCTTGTTCGTTGGCTCGATGCAGGGGTCTTTCTCCGCCACGCGCGAGTTGCCCGACGGGAAGAATCTCGTCTGGCACGTCGAGCAGTTCCTGCGCGGGAATCCCCGGCTTGTGACTACCCGCGAGCTCGCCGGCGCGTTTTCCGGCCTGGGTGCGGGCGAGGGCAAGGCGCTTAATTCTTCTTTGAACTCCGCGCTCGGCCTGCTCGAGTACATGGGTCTTGCTTCAAAGCACCCTTTCAACAGCCGGGCGGGCAAGCGCCGCGTTTTGAGGTGGACGCACGCGTTGCACCACGAGTTCGGGCGGGCGGCGCTCGAAGACAACGTGCACTGGTGGCTCTTGCAGCAGTTGCGTGGTACGGGTTGGCGTGTTCACCACAATTTGACTCGCTCCCGCCGTGATAGGCCGTCCGAGCAGGACCCGTATTCCTATGCGTCGATTCGCAGTGGGCTGAAGCATTTGGCCGAGGCGGGTTTGCTCTTGCAACGCGAGGCAATAGTGGCGGGTCGGCCCACGCCCGAGTACAGTCTTTCTTCCAAGGGCTCTAGGCTTGTTGCACGTGCTAATAGGGGTGAGTACCCGGAAGAGTTGCGCCTCGCGATTCTCGGCGTCAATACTGGTGTTAAAACAAATGGTTAGTACTAGGCCGTTGATGGGGCGGGTGAAAGAGGAGGCGCGCGCTGAGAAGCGTGCTTGGGATTTTGTTTCTCATTTTGCGCGTACTGGCCGGCACGTCACGACTAACACGGGTGGCGTGCGCCACGCGAACGAGTACGCAGCAGTGTTGTTGCTGGCGCACGGGCTCAATAGCCCGGAAGTTAAGACTAGGCTTAATCGCCTTAATACGGTGGCGCGCAAGAAAAGCGAGCCCAAATCGTTCGAGGGTTCGATGCAGGGTCCGTTTAGCGCGATGACGCGCCTTCCGAGTGGGGAGACGGTTATTTCTCGCGTTGAACAAATACTGCATGAGAACAAGTCGCTTTTGACTACTTCTGACATTGCAATGGCCTTGGTTGAGGCGGGAGCGACTGGCACTCTGCCGTCGGTTCAGAAAAAAATCAACGTTTCGCTCGGTATATTGGAGCTTATGGGCCTTGCTTCAAAGCACCCTTTTGATAGTACGCAGGGTGCCCGTAGGCCACTCCGTTGGACTCACCGTGATTATCGCGGGCTGGGTCGTGCCGCGCTTGAAGACAATGTGCATTGGTGGTTGTTGCGTCAGGCGGGCAAAGAGTCTTGGATTACGCACCACGACGTTGTCAAGGCGCACACGCCTCCTTCGGGGGTGACTTTCGGCAAGGTCGGCAACCCCTTTGGTTATGCAGCGGTGCGTACTGCCTTAGGTAGATTGGCGGAGTCGGGGTTGCTTGAGCGTAGGAATGCGCGTGCGGGTACACGGATGACTCCGGCTTATCGTCTCACCGAGCTTGGCGAAAGGCTTGTTGCCCGCGCGAACGCCGGCGGGTACCCTGAAGAGCTGCGGCTTGCGATGCTTGGCGTGAACTGGGGAAAAGACGTTCATTCTTGAGCGAAGGCCTTGCTCGTCTTCTCCGTCCAGAATGACGGGAGCGTGTTTGAGGCGAGTCCTCTGAACGCGTCGCTGTAGACAAAGGCGAGCGTCTTGTCGTTGCCGTGCTTGCCGAAGAGTGTTTCGGCTTCTTCAATGATGTCGCGGATTTTGCCTCTCTCGAAATCTTTTTGCAACAGCGACGGCTTCTTCACGATTACGTAGTCGGCTTGGCGGATGGAGTTGATTTCGAGGTTGGCCGAGTTCTGCGTGATGAACATTATCGAGAGCGACTTGTGGCGTGCTACTAGTAGCAGTGCAGAGAGCAGCTTGTTTGCGGAAGAGAAGCCGCTGCGCGAGCTGTACTTTACCCCACCCTCGTCAACTAGCAACACGCTCCCGTTCGGCACTTCAGTCGTGCCAGTCTTGCTAATCCACTGCGGCAACGCTACGGCGTCGAAGCCCATGGCGTAAACACGATTGCCGCTCGCCGCGGCGTTCTCTAGCAGGCGCATACCGAGTGCGCTCTTTCCGCTCCCGCGCGAGCCGAGTATCAGTCCTATCGTGCTCTCGCTTGATTCAAGCCACTCGCCGAACGCGTCGGCGTTTCCCGTCTTAGCATCGATTGTTTTAAGCGGTTCGCGCGAGGGTTTTGGCGTTTTTGTCTCGCTAATTTTTTTGCCCGCTTTCTTCGCGCCCGAGGCGAGCGTGTTGGCTAGTAGTTTGATTATGGCTGCGAGCGCGCGCAAGGCTAGCTTTAGTATTTCGAAGACTATTGTGGCCGCGGTTTTGAGGAGGAACCACGCGATTCCGAGCAAGGCGTCAAGCGCTTTATACCAAAAAGGTTTTTTCATGATGGCGTCCACTCTGGAAAATGGTTTTTATGGATTGCGCGCAGCGCTCTTTTGAGTGCTTCAAGTTTTCCGGGGGAGACGTCTAGTTCGTAGTGGGCGCGGTTGCCTGCGTGTGTGGGCAGTAGTTTCGGTAGGCGTTTGGATCCATTTATTATGCCTGTTTTTTGCGCTATTGCGTCGAGTTGTGCTTCCCAGAATTCGGGGGTGATTCCGCGTTCGTTGTGCAGTGGTAGCCCAACGGTTAGCTTGCCCGGGCTTCTCTCGTTCGGCCGGTAGACAACTATGGCGCGAGCGGAGGCACGCGGTAGGCGCATTAGCATGGCTGCGTTGATGTTGTCACGCGGGGGCACGGTCACGACTCGGCCGCGCACGCCTATGACTTGCGGCATGATGCCGTGGCGGGCGAGGTATTTGCCGATTTCGTCCGTGGTCGTTTCGTCGAGGTGTTGTGCGATGTCGTGCAGTGTAGTGTACTTTCTTAGAGTGGACCCGCGCTTTTCTTCTGGCAAGTGTTCTAGCGTGGATAAGTTGTGGCTGGCGTCTTGGAGTTTGACCCAGATTGCGGCTAGGTCTCCTGAGTTTAGTAAGCGCAGTAGGTAGTTGCGGTAGTTTGTTTGCTTGTTGCGGGACGGCTTGCGTTGTGTGAGCAGGTCGATTGAAGACGCTATTTGGTCTCCGAACTCTTGGCGAATATGTTGGATTGCTCGGTTTTTGTCTTCGTCTTTCTCGAAGAGTTCGGGCACGTCATGCAGGAGTGCAATTATGACGTGGTGTTCGTTGCCTCCACTTTGGGTAACAGCGCGGGCGACGGCTAAAGGGTGGGTTATGTAGGGTTCGCCGCTGTGCCGCAGCCGCGGGTCGCGCTCGCTTTTGCGGCCGTAGTTTGTGCCGTGCGCTCTAAACGCGTACTCGGTCGCGCGTTCGATTCGGCGCAGCATTGCTTTAGAAAAGTGCCCGGATTGCTTTAGTTCGGCGAGAAAGTTTTCTCGTGTCATTCGCGCGTTGAATCCTGGTTGGTTTGAATAGAATTCGGTTGCTTGCTTTTTTGCGCGTCTACCCATGAACGGCGTTTGTTCTACCATTTTCCATATGCCTTTGATTCTTTTTCGTTTAAAATAACTCGTTTGGGTGGTTTTTTATTCCGGAGCGTGGTTAGTTGTGGGCAATGGTCCTCGCGCGCTTCGTTTCCGATGTGTTAAATCCACAGACTCTGTCGTTCGTCGGAGTCCTCGCCTTCGCTTTCTATCCGTTTACTTCGAACGGGTGGTTGTTGCCGGTGCAGGCGTTCGCGCTCGCTTTTATTCTCCTCGTCGCGGTGCCTTTCGCTCCGTTGGCGCGCGATTTCTTGCGCGGAAAGACGGATTTGAACGTTTCGTCGTTGAAGCAGCGTGCCGCGTACTACGAGTTGTGGGCGATTGAGTTCGCCGTCGCGGCGGTAGTATTCGTCTTCCTCGAAGCGTCCGCGCTCGTCGTGCAAGCCGTCGTGCTTACCGTGCTCTTGGCGTTCATGTGGCTAGCGACAAAGTACTGGGGGAAAGCTAGTTTGCACGCTTCAAGCGCTTTCGGCCTCGCAACGCTCTTCGGTCTCGCGTACGGTTACGAGTATTACGCGTTGTTGGCTTTGGCTTTGATTGTGGCGTGGTCGCGGCTCGAACTCAAAGCGCACACTCTCTCGCAAGTAATCGTTGGCGGCGCGATAGGCGTTGCCGCGCCCTTGCTTGCTTGGGCGGCTCTTTTGGGCTAAGCTCGTTTTCGACGCGGTTTTTAATGCTTTTGCGCTTCTTAGTAGTGCGTAGTGTTCAGAGTTTTATAGTTGTTAAGGTGTTTGGTTTTTGGCTGAAAGGTTTCTTGTTACAAGCGCGTTGCCGTACGTCAACGGCGTCAAGCACATAGGCAACGTCGTAGGCAGTTTGCTGCCCGCCGACGTCTTCGCGCGGTTTCTGCGCCTCGACGGGCGGGAAGTTCTATTCGTGTGCGGTACGGACGAGCACGGCGCGCCGATAGAAGTCGCTGCGTTGAAGGATGGCGTTTCGCCGAAAGAGTATTCGGATAAGTACGCTAAGATTCAGCGCGACATTTACGAAGCGTGGGGTTTATCGTTCGACCGTTTTGGTCGCACGAGCGAGAAGACGAACCACGAGACGACTCAAGAAATCTTTCTGGCTGACAAGAAGAACGGCTTTATCTCGGAAAAATCGTTGAAGATGCCGTATTGTGTTAATGACTCGCGGTATTTGCCCGACCGTTTCATTGAAGGCACTTGTCCGAATTGCGGCTTTGATGGTGCTAGGGGCGACCAGTGTGAGAAGTGCGGTAAAGTGCTTGACCCGGCGGATTTGCAAAAACCGTTTTGTACTATTTGTGGTAAGAAGGACATCGAGTTTCGTGATACGAAGCACTTGTTCTTGGATTTGGACAAGCTCTCGGACGAGTTGAAGGCGTGGATTCTTTCGCGCGAGGACTGGCCGGACAACGCGAAAAAGTTTGCTTTGGGCTGGATAAAGGACGGCTTGCAGGCGCGGTGCATTACTCGTGATTTGGAGTGGGGCGTGAACGTGCCTTTGCAGGGCTACGAGGACAAAGTCTTTTACGTCTGGTTCGACGCGCCAATCGGTTACATCTCGTTTACGAAGGAGTGGTGCGCCGAGAATGGACAGGATTGGAACCGTTGGTGGAACGATTCCGACTCGAAGATAGTGCACTTTTTGGGTAAGGATAATGTGGCGTTTCACACGATTATCTGGCCGGGCATGTTGATGGCGAGCAAGTACTGCCAGTTGCCGTACCGCGTGCAGAGCTACGAGTTCCTTAACTTGGAGGGCAAGAAGTTTTCCACTAGCAGAAAGTGGGGCATAAATTCGGACGAAGCGCTCGACTGGCTTCCGGTGGATTACTGGCGTTACTATTTGATGTCGATATTGCCGGAACACAGCGATTCAGATTTCTCGTTGACCGAGTTCCAGAAAGCAGTCAACAGCGACTTGAACGATACCTGGGGCAACCTCGTGCACCGTTGCCTGACGTTCATAAATGCCAACTACGCTGGCGTCATGCCTGCTCCCGGCGCTTTGATGGAGGAAGATGAGGCGTTCAAGGCGAAAATCGCCGAACGCGCCGACAAAGTCAAATCCCTCTTCTATTCGTACAAGTTGCAGGAGGCGTTGCGCGAATCCCTCGCGTTGGCGCGCGACGCGAACAAGTACTTTAACGACGCCGCTCCTTGGAAGTTGGTCAAGACAGACAAGGAGCGTGCCGGCACGGTTTTGTACGTTACTGCGAACGCCATCAAGTCAACCGCTCTGCTTTTGGCGCCCTTCACTCCCGCGTCATCACAAAAAGTTTTTGACTACCTCGGCCAAGGCGCTCTTGGTGGTGCTAAGTGGTCTGACGCGTCGTCCTTTACGGTCAAGGGCGGTGCGAAGATCGCTTCGAAAGACGTTTTGGCTCCGTTATTTGCCAAGATGGAGGACGAGAAAGTCGCCCAGATACGTGCGAAGCTCGAAGAGCGCAGCAAGGCCTAGCGACGGAAAAAGCGTCTTTTTTACCGCGGTTGTCCTTCGGGCGGTTCGGCGAGCGAGATTCCGCGTTCAGCTGCCGGGTTCTTTCGGTTTTGCGAGCGATATTGCCGTGCAAGCCTATTTATATATTGTTGTATAATGAGTCTATGGTGATTGTATGGCTTATACGAGTATTCAAATAAGCCCGGAGACGCGGGACAAGATTGCGCGTTTGAAGGGTTCTTCGCGGGAAACGTATGATGAGGTCTTGGGCAAGCTGGCGGAACTCATCCCTTCTGGTGACGAGGAGGGCGCTTATTCGGATGCTTTCCGTGTGGGTTTGATGAATGCGCGGCTCGGCCTTAAAGCGGGTCGCGTGGTGTCGCACGCCGAGCTCAAGCAGCGTTTGGGGCTCTAGGATGGCTTGGGAGGTTTCGTGGTCGGAGGAGGCCGCGGGATTCGTGAGCAAGCTCGAGCGCAGCGCGGCCAAGCGTATTGTCGAGAAAGTTGAGTTTGCTTCCCGCGACCCGTCCAAGTATTTTTCGCGTTTGGTCGGGTACGACGATTACAAGCTCCGCGTGGGCGATTATCGCGTCATCGCATTGCTTATTCATTCTGAGAAGAAGCTGTTTATAGAGAAAGTCGGCCATCGGAAAAACGTTTACAAGTGAAGCGCGTTTGACGCCCGGCGTGCACTGCTTTCTTTGACGCGGTTTTTAACGCTTTCGCGCTTGTCTTTCTGGTTTTGTGCGGCTTAACGCGGCGGGTCCGGGTTGTTCTTCAGGCGGTCGCGCGAGCGATATTGCGGTATTGCCTGGTTTTAGGCTGCGGGGCGCGTATGCGATTCTCCAGGGTTTACCAATACTTGGCGTGTGAACGTATTCATTTGCAACTTGCGGCCGAATGGGTTCGTCTATGGGCGTGAATGAATGCGTTTTAGGCATGCCTGTTGGTCTGATGGAAACATCGGGCTCTGTCGCGTGCGCTTTGCCTGGCGCTTGCAGCATCTGGTTGGCTAGATATATTTGGTTCAGTGTTGTAGTCGGGCTTGTTTTTTTGGGGCGTACTACGTTTATCCTGTTGCGTGCCGGTGCTACTTGCAGTGTTGTCGGGGTTTCTTGGAGGGCGTGTATTGGGGCGTCGTGGTTTAGGATGGCTTGCAGTGCTTCGTAGCCGGTTGTCACTTTTCCTTCGTTCTCGAAGCGCAGGGTCGCGACGGTCTTGCCGTGCAGGGTGGCTCGGCCTCTAGCGTAGGGTTGCGCGGCTGCGAGTACGGGCGGGTTTTGTGTAGGGTTTCGTCGTGCAGTGACTGCGCGGGACACTGCTGCTATGGGGTTTAGCTTGGATAGCAGCCTGTTTTGTCGTGGAAGGTTTTCGAGCCTGAAGCCGCGTTCGCGGAGTAGCCTTGCTAGGCCTTCAGGGTCGACGCGCAGCCGGTTGTAATAATTCAGGTTTAGTTCTTCTGCGTTTTGTATTGGCATATGCACAATGATTATCCGGGGGCTTTAAATGTTATCTTTGTCGTCGCTAGTGCGCCTTTGTCTTGCCGGCGGCACGTTTCCGGTGGTTTTTTAGGTTTTGCGGGTGTATAGGTATGCGCCGGCTTTTTGGCGCGGCGCTTTTATCGTGAGGGTTGTCTTTGTGGGCGGCCTGTTTTGTGCTAAAAACCTTTGAATAGGGGTGTAAGTGAATATGGCTTCGAATCAGTTGAATGGACAGCAAGTACTAATATTGCCAGAGGGCTCTAACCGAATCCTCGGCAGAGACGCCCAACGCACCAACATCGCTGTTGGTTACGCTATTGCCAGCGCTATCAAGAGCACGCTTGGGCCGAAGGGCATGGACAAGATGCTTGTTGACGAGATGGGCGACATCGTCATCACGAACGACGGTGCCACGATCTTGGAAGAGATGAACATCGAGCACCCCGCAGGCAAGATGGTCGTTGAGATCGCCAAGACGCAGGATAAAGAGGTCGGTGACGGCACGACTAGCGCGGTTGTCATTGCTGGCGAGCTGTTAAAGAAGAGCACCGAGCTGTTGGACCAATCCATTCATGCTTCGACGATTATCGGCGGTTACAAGAATGCGACGAAGAAGAGCATCGAGGTTTTGTACGAGATTGCCGAGAAGATTGGCGTCGAGGACAAGAAGCAGCTTGAGAAGCTTGCTTCGGTGAGCATGGGTTCTAAGACTGTCGGCAGTGGTACGACGAAAGAGCTTTTGGCCAAGATTGTTGTCGAGGCAGTAACGCAGGTCGCCGAGTCTGTTGACGGCAAGTTCGTCGTGGACAAGGATTACATTAAGCAGGAGAAGAAGCAGGGCAACGACGTTACGCAGACCTCTCTCATCCGTGGGGTCATTCTGGATAAGGACGTGGTTCACAGCGGCATGCCCAAGAGCATTGAGAACGCGAAAATCGCGCTCATCGATTTGGCTTTCGAGATAGCTAAGCCCGAGACCGACGCTCGCATCAACATCACGTCTCCCGACCAGCTTACTTCGTTCCTCGACCAGGAGGAAAAGATTTTGAAGGACATGGTAGAGAAGGTTGTTGCTAGCGGTGCTAACGTAGTATTCTGCCAGAAGGGCATTGACGACGTCGCGCAGCACTACCTTGCGAAGAAGGGCGTGCTCGCAGCTCGACGCGTGAAGAAGAGCGACATGGACAAGCTTTCCAAGGCCACTGGCGCGAAAATCGTTTCCACGCTCGAGGATTTGGCTGACAAGGATTTGGGCCGTGCAGGACTCGTGGAAGAGCGCAAGATTGCTGGCGACCAAATGATTTTCGTCGAGAAATGCAAGGATCCCAAGAGCGTCACGATACTCGTGCGCGGCGGGACAAGCCACGTGATTGACGAGGCCGAGCGGGCTATTACGGACGCAATCGGCGCTACTACGGGCGCAATCGAGGAAGGGCGTTACGTGCTTGGCGGCGGATGCATCGAGATGGCTATTGCTAGCCGGTTGCGCAAGTACGCCGTTGAAGTGGGCGGACGCGAGCAGCTCGCGATACAAGCTTACGCCGAGGCGCTCGAAGTCATTCCGCGCACGCTCGCCGAGAGCTGTGGCATGGACAAGATTGACGCCATAGCCGAGTTGCGTAACAAGCACGAGAAGAAGCTCGCGCCCTACGGAATCGACGTGTACGCTAGCAAGGTAGCTGACATGAAGGTTGTCGGAGTAATCGAGCCGCTCAAGGTCAAGAAACAAGCGCTGCAGAGCGCGAGCGAAGTTGTCGAGATGCTGCTTCGTATTGACGACATCATCGCGAGCCGTGGCAAGCCGTCCGGTGCGCCGGGTGGCATGGGCATGGGCGACATGGAGTAAAGGCGTTGTTGCCTTTTTTTTCTTTTTTCGGGGGTACGGCTACGGCATCGCTTTGTCGGTGTCCTATTCTTTGCCCCATAGAGCCCTTTTTTCTAGCAGCATACCGTTTTTTAACGCTTTAACAACTTGGTGAAAGAGTATGAAGCAATTGTCTACCATGCCTCTGCCTTTGCAGTGGGATGATGAAGAGAAGGCGCTGTTGCGCGGAATCGAGCGGCTGCCTTGCGAAGCGCGCACGTTGGGACAGATGGTTGACGTGTTGTTCGATAGGCGTTACGCCAGCACGGCCGAGCCTAAAACCGATCTGTATTACATGTACCGCGGCGTAAAGCGGCCGGGCGACGAAGAGCTCTTCAAGAAGCACGGGCTGCGCTACGACGTTACGGTGACGCTCGCGCGCACTCTCGGCAGGGAGTACAACAAGACGCTTGGTCATTACCACCCCGTGCCGGATGGTTCGAGGCTTGCTTACCCCGAGTTGTACGAAGTGCTTTCGGGCGCGCTCGTCTTCCTCATTCAGACGCGTGTTGCGGGTTCGGGCGACGTGGAGCGCGTTTACTTGATTTCGGCGCGGGAAGGGGACAAGGTAATGATTCCGCCGGGTTACGGCCACATCATGATTAATCCTGGCAACGAGACGCTCGTCACGGCCAACCTCGTCGAGTCAACTTTCAAGAGCGAGTACGAGCCGATTAAGGCCAAGCAAGGCGGCGCGTATTATTTGCTTGACGATGGCACGGTGAAGTCAAACCCTGCTTACAAGGATTTGCCCGAGCCGCAGCGCGTGCTGGCAGAAAAGTTTTGGGGCAACAAGTCCGTGGATTTCGCTAAAGGAAAGAATGTTTACGCTTCGTTCCTTGAGTCGCCCGAAAAGTATTCGTTCTTGAAGAATCCGGACGAGCTTGAAAGTTTGGTTCCGTGAATGCGGGCCCGGGGGGATTCGAACCCTCGACGTCCTGCTTAGAAGGCAGGCGCTCTGTCCAGGCTGAGCTACGGGCCCACGTATTACTTTGGTGGGAGAGTTTTGATTAAGTTTCGCGTACGGCATGTTTTTAAACTCGTGAATGGTTAGTTTTGGGAGGTGGGCTTGTTGGCCAAGGTTTCTGATGTTGCTGCGTATCTAGGTTTCGGGTGGGGTTACGCCACTCGAGAAAAAGATTATTTGAAGTGGGGGGCAATAATGTTCCTCGCAATATTCGCCGGACTCGCGTTGGCGGTTGGCGTGATTGCCGCGTCAGCGCTCTCCTTCATGGTGAGCGGCTTTTCAGCTGAAGGGCTTGTTGCATCAGGTGGTGCTGCTATTGCCGGCATTGTAATTTTGTTGCTTGCGGTGTTCGTGCTTTCCTCTTATTGGAATGTCATCATCGTGCGTGGTACTCTTAACAAGGCGCGCGGCAAGGGCAACGCGATTTCTGTCATGAAGCACGGCGCGTGGGGCATGGCGCTAAAGTTTATCGCTTTGAGCATTGTCATCGCAATAGTAGTATCGGTGATTAACGGGGTTATAGGCTTGATTTCCCCCGTGCTCGCGCAAATCGTTGGCTGGCTCGTCAGTATTCCTTTGATGTTTGCTGCCTACGCTTTGGTTTCAGGCGACCGCAAGTTCTTGGCGTCGATTACGCGTTCGATTGAACTCGTGTCTGTTAATCCGGTCACGGCGTTGGCCGCGTTCATTGCTTCAGTCGTTGCGGTAATCGTGTTTGCAATCGTCGGCGGGATAATCGGAATCGGTCTGGTCTTGATTGCGGCCGCGGCTTTAGCCATGGGCGGTCTAGGCATGGTAATAGCGGTTGTCGTCGGTATTATCGCGGCAGTCTTCGCGCTCTTCGTCATATCGTTCATTACGCTCTTTAATACCGGCGTGATGGCGTTGGCCTACGTCGATTTCGACGGCGAGGCTGGCAGTAGGCGTGCCGCGCCCGCTCGCGTTGCGGTAAAGGCCGCGCCGGCAAGGCGCGCACCGGTACGCAAGGCGCGCAAGTAGCTTTCAAGCAGGGGGACAGGCACATTAGATAAACCTGTTCCCGCCTAAACTTTTTTAAGCGCTTAGCTTTTAGTCAAGCTTTTCGAGCGAGTGAGGCGACGCAGGCTCGCAAGCCGAGTCGGCCGACGTAACAAACGCCGCGGCGTTTGTGACGCGGGCAAAGCTGAAGCTTTGCCTCTGACGAGCGAAGAAAAGGTTGGGGGATTGGGGTAGCCTGGCATCCTACCAGCTTCGGGAGTTGGTGACCTGAGTTCGAATCTCAGATCCCCCATTTTTGTGTGATTGTTATGGGTGAGGAACAGTTCAACGAGATTAAACGCGTGTTCGACTCGCTCGGCGTTGCTTTCGAAGTAGTAGAGCACGAGGCGGTTAGGACGAGCGAAGAAGCTGCAGCCGTGCGTGGCACGCGGTTGTCGCAAGGCGTCAAGGCAATGGTTATCCGCATTAAGGCGGGCGGCAAGAAGGTGTTTCTCGTTGCTGCGTTGCCTGCGGATAGGCGCGTGGATTTGGCAAAGCTCTCTGAGCGTTTGAAGGGCGAGCTCAAGCTCGCTCGGCCGGAAGAAGTTCTTGAGGTTACGGGTTGCGAGGTGGGTGGCGTGCCTCCGTTTGGTCACGGGTTACCAATTCTTTTTGATTCGAGTGTTTTTGCCGAGCCGGAAGTGGAGTTTA